>NZ_AKIX01000097.1:0-11021 GCF_000282075.1 Brevibacillus sp. BC25 | reverse complement strand
AGTACCGCCAGCGCACGAAGCCCGTCGATCCCAGCCATGTATCGGCTGCTTACGCCTTTGATCGGTTCAGGCATGCTGGTGGCCTCCTATCGTTGCATGTTGGCGAGTGATTAATTCGTTCTGATTATTGATTCTTTTCGTACCCATCGTCCTTTTTGTTTTTTTATGGTGATTCTTCGTGCTCGCCATGCAAAACATCTGCATTCTCCCCTTTTACTTCCGTTCTGTTTTCATCATTTGTTGTTGGGGGCAGTCATTACACATCGGGAATTGCGTGCTCTATGAATGCAAAAACCCCTGTTTTTTGGAATCGTGCGAAAACGGGGGTTGGTCTCGTTCATTATCTTTATGGAAAATGAATTCTTCCCATCATCGTTGCCCGTATTCAGGATGTGATGAACTACTCACTATCTCGTTGTTTTCTGGTCTCTTACTCCCTTATATATGCACCACGCCTTCCTTATATAGGATGGTCTCACAAGGAAATTACCCGGTCCTTGTCTTACGTTAGACTCTTGCTGAATAGTTGTTTGTAACCTGATTATATGACGGTTTCGGGGGATAACTCGTTACAAACTGTTTACATTCTGACCATGTTTTTTCCCGGTAAAAACGCGGAACAAAAAAAGAAGCTGCTGGTATACTTTCCCCATCAGCTTCACGATTGTAGATCATCGCAGACCACCATTGTCAGATGCAAAATGCAACGTGTTTACTTGTCACAAAAGATTTACGGATCAACGGCCTGCATCGGTTCGTAATTTTTTGCGAGTTGTATTGACATTCCTGATTGTCATTTGTTGATAAACCTTTGAGCCAATAAGTTTCCGCTTGATGCAATGCCAACTCCAAAAGCTTGTATGTATCGTCTCTTCCAATTTGGGAGGAATGGTTGCTTTGGAATCGGTATCCCCCGAAGTAAAGCACATCAACCACGGTCATTCCCCTATCACTACCATTTTCGCCAATCGAAACAGGAAACACAAGACAAAAAAGAAAATCCCCATCGATTACCAGCACCGACGAGGATTTTCGCTTGATTATCCTAATTTAAATATGATGAGTAAACAAATAATTCAAGAAAAAACCACCGCTGACAACCGCAATCACCATGCATACGATGCCACTTTTCACTCGTTCGGAAAGCAACCGCATAAATCCAAGACAGAAAAAGACTCCTGTGACCAAAAAGTAAGCGACTCCAACCCAAAAAATATTCCAAGGCAAGCTCGCAAAATCTACGTTACCCAAACGTGAACACCATCCCTGTCCGATTCTACTGATTACTTGTATGTACGATACTCCATTATAGCATTTGTTCACGCTTACTTTCCCATTTTTGCACAATGCGTAACAGAAGTGTCATACATCCCGTCTTCATGTTTTCTACACAATCGTTTGGTACGCTTTCTCCAACAGCTCAAAGGAGGAAAAGTGCACATGAACAAACGGAAAATACGCCCGTGGGCTTATCCCTTGGTTCTAGGTGGCGTTTTGCTGTTATCCGCATGCTCCACTGCCACTGACAATACCACGATGGATCATAATGGACACAACATGAGTTCTTCACCACAAACAACAACAGAAACGCAACCGCAACAAATGTCTGCATCCAGCGACTCGTCGATGGAGGTGCTTACAGGCAATACGTTTACCCTCACAGCAAAAGAAAATATGCTCCATCTCGATGACAAGACCATGAAAAACGCATGGACGTACAATGGTACCGTTCCAGGTCCACAGCTTCGTGTCAAACAAGGGGAAACCATTAGTGTGACGTTGAAAAACGAATTGCCCGAGCCGGTCACCATTCACTGGCATGGCTTACCCGTTCCGAATAACATGGACGGAATCCCTGGCGTGACCCAAAATGCCGTAAAACCAAACGAAAGCTTCACCTACAAATTCAAGGTGGATGTTGCCGGCACATACTGGTACCACTCGCATCAAAACAGTGCCAAGCAGGTAGACAAAGGCTTGTATGGTTCCCTAGTGGTAGAACCGACTACCCCAGAGCCATCTGATAAGGACTTTACCCTCGTTCTCGATGAATGGATGCAGGACGATAGCATGGCGGAAATGCACGGAAGTGGTATGAGCCACGGCATGAGTGCCCCTTCTTCCGATAGTTCGTCCTCTGGTGGTCACAACATGGCCGGTATGCAGATGCCTATGAGTGACGCTGAGATGATGCCGTTGATGTATACGATCTTTTCAGTGAACGGAAAAACAGGCCCGGCAATCCAGCCGCTATCTGTTAAAGAAGGAGAGAAGGTCAGAATCCGCCTGATCAATGCCGGATACTTGAACCACAAGCTGAACCTGCAAGGTCATGAATTTAAAATCGTAGCAACAGACGGGCAACCCATCAATAATCCACCCCTCGTAGGAGGCCAGCTCCTCAATATCGGGCCAGGAGAACGATATGATCTCGAATTTGTCGCAAACAATCCTGGTAAATGGTTATTAGAGGAGCGCAGCACTAATCCAGGCGCCAAGTCGTTGGTAGTGCCTATCGTCTACGAAGGCTCGGAAACAAAAACAGCCAAATCTGAAGCTGGCGACATGCCAACGATAGACATTACCAAATACGGCGAGGCGGCAAAAAGCAGCTTTACACTAGATCAAAAGTATGACATCACGTATCAAATGGATTTGAACACGGAGACGGCAGATGGAAAAATGGCCTTTACCATCAATGGAAAAACGTTCCCGGATGTCCCTCCGCTCAACGTCAAAAAAGGCAATCTGGTCAAAGTCACGATGGTGAACAAATCACCAAAAGATATCCACCCGATGCATTTGCACGGACATTTCTTCCAAGTATTAAGCAAAAACGGGCAGCCTATCACAGGCTCCCCTCTGGTCAAGGATACACTGAACATATTGCCGGGTGAGTCTTATGTCGTCGCCTTTGAAGCTGACAATCCAGGAGACTGGATGTTCCACTGCCACGATTTGGGCCATGCTGCGCAAGGAATGGTATCCGAAGTAAAATATGAAGGCTTCAAGCCAGATTTCGTCGTCGACCCTACTGTCGGCAACATGCCAGAATAACCATAGAAAAAAGCAGGAAGCCACCCTGGCTCCTGCTTTTTTATTACGCCAATACACCGTCCAAAGACGTTTTCCACTCTACGTCAGTCGGAAAAACATCCTGTACTTGCTGTCTCAGCTGGTCATTTTGGCTCAATTGCGGACTCAAGATTGATACCAGACCGCTATCCTCTCTCGAACGGATCAAACGCCCGATGCCTTGACGCAGTCTCAGCAGCATGTAAGGCATATCTACCTCTTCGAAAGGATTCGCTGCACTTTTTCGTTTTGCTGTAAACACTGGATCATTCGGCGGGAATGGCAGTGACCAAATGATCACATTGGACAGCGATGGTCCCGGAACATCTAGCCCTTCCCACAGGCTCACCGCACAGAGGCTGCTTTTCTCGTCGTTTTGGAACTGAGAGATCAGATGGCTGATTTCTGCATCTCCTTCAAACAAGAATCGCAGATCCGTACAGGAAGGCTCGTTTTTGATGGCGGCCTTGAATTGCTGTAATTCCTCCATGGAGGAAAACAACAACAGTGCACTACCCGCTGATTTTTGTAGCAATTGGGTAGCCTGGCTCATTTTTTCCGCAAAGGAGTCGGTCGCAGAAAGTGTCGGTACGTATACCTCCATTTGCTTGTCATACTCGTACGGTGACGCCACGGAGAAAGACAGGTATTGCTCAATGCCCAAGCTGTCCGCTACATACTTAAACGTTCCATCAACAGATAGAGTCGCTGACGAAAAGACTATCGGCATCTTTTGTGAGAATACGCGCTCTTCCAGTACTTCCTGCACCTTTTTTGGCATAACGACCAAGGTTGGCCCTGTAATCTCTTCACTCATCCAGGAAATGACGTGATCTGGGTCTTGGAATAGTCCCAGTGCTAGCTGCATCATTTCCAGATGCTCTTCGACAATTCGCAGCTGGAACTCGTCCAATGTATATAGACCACCCTCTAACGCCAGCTCTTCTTCAATCCAACTGACGAGATTTGTAAAACGGTGGATGGTTGCAATGAGTTCCGGATGAAAGTGGATTTCTTTGCGGTTGGAGCCCATCACAGCCTTGCTCTCTTCGTTCAATCGGGAGAACATCTCCTCGCTCTGAGCAATGGCTTCTTCAATGGCAATGGCGAGCTCTTCCCTGATCTCACCCTTCAAGACACGCGTAATCGTTTCTTCGAACACGGAGTGATTCAGCTTGTACGTCAATGCTTTTTGGGCAGCAGGCTCCAGCAGATGACCCTCGTCAAAAATGACCGAGCTATGCGGTGGCAGCAATGGTAGCTGACCTCCGCGCTTGCGGATCTCATAAGTCCACACATGCTCCATATAAAAGTCATGGGAGCAAATGATCAAATCAGCTGATTGACGGTAATGATTTCTGGAAAGGGTCTGCCCACAGCGGTGCTGTCTGTCGCACACAAAACAATCCTGAAAAGTATCCCAGTTCATCTGCGCCCATTCTTGGTCATCCAGATCAGGATATGTGCTGCGATCCCCGTATGGATAAAACGACTGCAAGGCCTCATGTGTATGAACAAACGAAGGCAGCTCTTGATAAATATGCTGGAAAGCTTCCCCTGTCTCAGGCTGGAATCTCGCCTCATCCAGCTTGCGCAAACAGACATATTGGTCCGGAGATTTTCCGAGTCTCGCGTCAATCGTCAGGTTGAGATGGCGAGCCAGTTTGGCAATATCGCCTTCCGGTTTTACGAGCTGCTCAATCAGCGACTCATTCGCACAGGCAATGATGGCGGGCTTTCTCGTATATCGTGCATAGCAGATGGCGTACAGCAAGTAAGCCAATGTTTTTCCCGTGCCTACTCCCGCCTCTGCAAAAATCGTTTGCTTTTCTATAAAAGCCCGTTCAAGCTGAAAGGCCATGTAGATTTGCTCATCACGCACCTCGAATCCAGCCTCAGGCAATACTTCATAAAAAACGTCCGCTACCCAATCACTCACCTGAGAGATGAACGGCTGGGACGGATCGTAGGCAAAAGGATAACGTTCCAATTGTGACCGGCCTCCAATAATGAAAAGAATCGTCAAGCATAGATGCCAACATGTTATGATGACATGTCTTGACGATAAACACAATACAGATGAGAGAAAAAACCATTCCTTTTCGTGGTAAGATAAGGATGGTAGAAAAGTAGAATGAAACAGGAGTGAACAAGCCAATGGAAAAAGTAATGTTTATTGAAATAGGAATCGGTATCGACATGCATGGACAAAACGTCACCAAAGCCGCAGTCCGCGCTGTTCAAAATGCCATCCATCATAATTCGATGCCTGGACTGCGTTCTGTCCTGCCAGGAAACGATATCCATAACATGAAAGTAAATGTGAGACTGGCCGTTCCTGCTGACAAGGACAAGCTCGACTTGGAAACGGTTCGTAAAGCACTGCCTTACGGGGAAGTCTCCTTCGAAATCGTCGATGGCGGCATGCTGACGAGCAGTGGCGTCGTGATCGCTGAAAAAGAGGACAAGAACGACCTTGCCTATATCGTCATTGCTTCGGTAGAGGTAGGATACTAGAATACCGGCTCATCCACTACATGTGGGTGAAACTGATAACGCTCCAACTCTATTTCTCCTGCTGCTGACACGACTATCCCTTCGCTTTCCAAGGCCATTTTTTGCAGCGTGGACGAATCCAAATCTTGCAATCCGATCTTTCCTTGGGCGTTGATGACCCGATGCCAAGGAAGCTTGTGCTTTTTGGACATGGAATGAAGGATGCGAACGATTTGTCTGGCAGCTCTCGGACTCCCGGCCAACGCAGCAATTTGCCCGTACGTCATGACATGGCCCGCTGGAATCCCGGCAATGATTTTTAGTGCGCGCTGCGTAAATTCGGTCATGATGACTACTCCTTCTTGCTTGATCAAATCAAAAGGCTTGTGATTCCTTGTAATCACAAGCCTTTTCTTCTTATTTCAGGTTAAAACAGTCTTTCCAGCTCGTCAACCAGACTGCCTACGTATGCGACAGCCTCGCGGATTGGCTGCGGATCTGACATATCCACGCCAGCTTTTTTCATTAGCTCCAGCGGCGTTAGTGTTCCCCCGGCTTTAAGCACCTCGATCCAACGATCAACGGCAGGCTGTCCCTCTTGTTTGATGCTCGCTGCCATTGCTGTAGAAGCGGTCAAACCAGCTGCGTAAGTGTACGGATACAGCCCCATGTAATAGTGCGGTTGGCGCATCCATGTAAGACTCGCGGCAGCGTCCAGATCAACGGCATCACCCCAGAAGTCTGCGAGCACTTGCCCTTTCCATTCGGAGAGCTGTTTGGCAGTCAATGGTACGTCTTTTTGCGCTGCTTCGTACACTTTTCGTTGCATTCTCGCTTCTAGCAGATGCGTGACAAAGTTGTGGTAGTACGTATTCATCAATTGCAAAATGACCCAACGCTTCAGACGAGGATCGTCGGATTGCTCGACGATGTGCTGCGCGAGCAAGAGCTCATTGAGTGTAGAAGGCGCTTCGATAAAGTACAGCGATGGACGAGAGTTCGTAAAGCTTTGCTCTCTTGTCGCCAGCATAAAATGTCCGCAATGCCCCAGCTCATGAGCCAGCGTGAAAGCACTGCGCATATTACCCGACCACGTAATGAGAATGTAAGAGTGCTTGCTGTATGTCGTTGAGCAGAAAGCACCTGTCGATTTGCCCACGTTGTCTACGTAGTCGATCCAGCGTTCATTCAGTGCTTTTTCCATAATCGCTGTGTACTCTGATCCCATCACTTGCAAGGATGCCAATATTTTTTGCCCAGCTTCTTCAATCGTAACCGGCGGGCTGAATTCTGGATCAAGCGGTGCCTTCAAATCGCAAAAGGCAAGTTTTTCGAGGCCGAGCTCTTTTGCCTTGAGCTTCGCATAGCGTCGCATGTGCGGAGCGAGTTCATTCCCGATAATATCCAGAATGTTGTGGTACATATCCAGAGTAACTTGCTGTGGCTTAAGCAGCATGTCCGTTACGGTCTCATAGCCACGCAGACGAGACATGACGGTTTGTTTTTTCACCTCTGTCGCGTATACCGCAGCAAATGAGTTTTGGTACGAAGCGAGTGTCTTCGAGAAAGATTCGTACGAAGCACGGCGCAGCGTTGTATCGGACGACATTTCATAATCGGTCTCAAATAGCGCGAAGGATACTGGACGTTCATTTCCCTCACCATCATTGACGGGTGCAAATGACATGTCCGAAAGCTTTCCGCGTGCATATATGTTGTATGGTGCAGAGAATACCTCGCCCATCGCCGCAAACGCTTCTTCCGTCTCGGCAGACAGTCGGTACGGCTTTGTTTCCAGCAAATCATTCAAGCTTTTGCGGAAAATTTCGAGTCCTGGTTCTTCCTTCAAGAAGCTCTCGATTTTTCCTTCAGGCAAAACCAAAATCTCGGAAGGTATAAAAGAAAGCGCAGCGTTCAGCTGGGACAATACATCCCCTACCCGTGCAGAGTTCGCTTGGTTTTGTGGATTCGTCCCGTCTTCAGACGACTGTAGTCTAGCATACGTCGCTGCGATATTCGCCCGAACATTGATCGCCTCATTTGCCTCCAAGCAGGCCAACAATGTCTCTCCACTCTTGTGCAAATGACCTTTGAATGCAGTGACGACAGGCAGATCCTGTACAATTTCTGCTAATTCTTGCTCCCACGCTTCCTGGCTCTCAAACAGATCGTTCAGGTTCCACGTATACTCGACAGCGACTTGATCCCGTGTCTGTCTTGTCTTCACTCTGACTGCCTCCTTTAATTCGGCCAATAAAATATTTTTTATGTACTAAAATTGCCTTTTCATTTGAATTTTCCTACAATTAACCAAAATAAACAAGTGGATAACTTGCTCGAATTAGGCCGTAATCTGTCTTTTTCTGCGCTTTCCTAGGAAATTCTTTCAAATCATAAGCAGGTGATTTCGGAGGGGAAGGTTAAATAGATAGAGTGCAAGTAAGCCTTTTGTTCTTAAAAGGAGGAAATGAACCATGTCTTTTGAAACCTTGTTTGACCGTTACGCTGATCTGGCTGTAAAAGTCGGCGTGAACGTACAGCCTATGCAAACGTTAGTAGTAACAGCTCCGCTATCTACTGCTCCTTTTGTGAGAAAGGTAGCCAAAAAAGCGTATGAAGCGGGTGCCAAGCACGTACATATTGAGTGGACCGACGATGAACTCACACGGATGAAATATGATTTGGCTCCTGATGAAGCGTTTCGTGAGTACCCGCAATGGAAGGTACAGGGATTAGAGGAAATGGCGGAAAATGGCGCGGCGTTTCTCTACATTTCTGCAGCGAATCCCGATTTGCTGAAAGGGGTAAGTCTTGACCGCATTTCTACTGCCAATAAAACGGCTGGTCAAGCTCTCCATAAATTCCGCAGCTATACCATGTCCGATAAAGTGAGCTGGTGCGTGCTTGCAGTTCCATCACCTGCATGGGCCGCCATGGTCTTCCCGCATTTGCCACAAGAGGAACAGGAGCTTGCTCTGTGGGATGCGATCTTCCGTGCCACTCGCGCAGATATGGATGACCCTGTCCAAGCTTGGCATGACCATCATGCGACACTGAACAGCAAGGTAGATCAGCTCAATGCCAAACAGTACCGCTACCTTCATTACGAAGCTCCTGGTACCAACCTGACGATTGAACTTCCTTCCAATCACATTTGGATTGGCGGTGGGAGCGTAAATAAAGATGGTGCCTCCTTCATGGCCAATATGCCGACAGAAGAAGTATTCACCGCGCCATTAAAAGAAGGCGTCAACGGAACCGTTCGCAGCACCAAGCCTTTGAGCTATCATGGGAATTTGATCGAGAACTTTACGCTGACTTTTGAAAAAGGAAAAATTGTCTCGGCAACTGCTGAAAAGGGAGAAGAATCCCTAAAGCAATTAATTGAAACAGATGAAGGTTCGCATTATTTGGGGGAAGTGGCCTTGGTTCCTCATCTGTCCCCTATCTCGCAATCAGATATCATTTTCTATAACACGCTCTTTGATGAGAATGCGTCCAACCACTTGGCGATTGGTAACGCTTATAGTGTGAATATTGAAGGTGGCGCTGACATGAGCAATGACGAACTGGCTAGTCGCGGTATCAATATCAGCCTCACTCACGTCGATTTCATGATCGGCTCCGCCGAGATGAACATTGATGGGGAAACAGCTGACGGCAAGCGTGAACCACTCTTCCGCAACGGAAATTGGGCTTGAATCTAACCTGAGAATGGCATAGCGAGAGGCTGGATTTGTGTCATCACCATGACAAATCCAGCCTCGTTCTTTTCTCGGTTACAACAGCTTTTCGCGGAGCGCTTTCATGAAGGGGAGATAATCGGATACAAGTGTCCCTGCATGGCAAAGGACGCTTTCCCCGTTTCCTCGGAAACAACAACGATCAGTGCATCGCTTTTTTCACTCAACCCCAAAGCAGCACGATGTCTGGTTCCCAGCTTTTTTTCCCCTACCACAACCTGAGATAATGGCAACACATTGGCCGCGGAAACGATATGATTTTCCCGAATCAGGACGGCCCCATCATGCAAAGGGCTGCCCGGATAAAAGATCGATTCCAGCAAGGAATGGCTCATCGTGGCCCCAATCGGTATACCTGCTTGCAACAGCAGATCAAGCGGGTCCTCACGTTCAACGACAATCAATGCTCCTTGGCGCCTTTTGGCCAAGTGCTGCACGGCCTTAGATAAATCCAGATATTTTTCCGTATAGGGTGAGAGATAGCATTGTAAATAAAAGGAGGCTGCTACTGTTTCGAGTCGGCTAAACTTCGTCCGTATTTGATCAAACGTCCCGAGCACACATTCGTTTTCATTTTTTAACGCATGTATGCTTTCATCTAACGTGACGGATATTCCCCTCAGCTCTTGCAGCAATTCAGCCTTCAACGATGATGTATCACAGTTAACTTCCAGCATATGAACCCCTCAATTTCAATTTCTCTTCACGCTTCGTCCTTTGTTTGATTGTTCCCCTCCCCATAGGAAATCATTCTATTTCCTAGATGATAATTCCACTACAAACCGGACATAGTAAAACACAAATGATCAACAGCTTATGGAGCGAAACCGACATGATAACGAAATGGAATGAGTTTCTATCCATTGCACAAGAATCGAATGATTTTAAGCATTACCCCCTGCTGAACGAGGAAAGTCCTTTTTTTATTTCGTACTATCAAACCTTAATAAAAACTGAGCTACTGCAAAAAAATCTCTTGCGCCCCCTTCAAGAGCGTATGGAAGCAAATGAATCGATCACGGACCTGCGCCACTTTTCCCGCTTTATCTATGTGGAGGATATTATTTATACAGACGACATACAGACAGTCGTCTCCAAAATCATGACAGGCTATGCTGCCATCCAATCGAAAGACAATCTACAGTTCTTCGCCCTCATCAATCTATCCAATCCGACTGAAGGACTGCGAACTGACAACGACACGGAAAACGAGTTTAGTGTCGTTGGACCAAAGGTTGGCTTTGTTGAAAACATCGATATCAACCTGCATCTTATCCGTCAACAAATCAGCACACCCAAATTAATCATTCGAGAGTTAACCTTAGGGACGCTCTCTCATACGCGCATCGCCGTTGTCTATTTGTCTGGTATTACGAATCCTCAGCACATTGAAACCGTTGAGCAAAGACTACAGACGATCGACTTCGATATTATTTTTGATTCATCACAACTCGATCAAATCATGAGTGATAATTCGAATACTCCTTTCCCATTGTTTCTGTCTACAGAAAGGATTGACCGGGTCATCTATGCGTTAACTCTCGGGCAGATCGTGATTATTTCCGATGCATCTCCGTATGTCATTACCGGTCCAACCACGATCTTTGATTTCTTCATTTCTCCCGAGGATTATTATTTACCGTGGATCTTATCGTCCTTGTTTCGGTTGATTCGCATTTTTGGTGTGCTTTTTTCTATTTTGATGAC
>NZ_AKIX01000096.1:0-2311 GCF_000282075.1 Brevibacillus sp. BC25 | reverse complement strand
TTTCATCGGTTAAACCTAGGGGTTTTTCCAATGTCTATTCTAAGGGGTGCACTTCACGTACAGGCAAGGGTTTTCTATATCTATTACGTCGAACGGATTTCTCCGTCATATTTCTTCCACGCCACATAAGACAAGGCCATGATCAAAGCAATCGAAATCGATGCAAGAATAACAATAGGTGAATCTGGCCGCATCATTAAACGAGCAAACGTACTCTTCTCTTCTCCCACAAAAGCCACTTGAAAAGAGCCGTTCAATTCTCGCAACGCCTCTCGTACAAGCTGCCAATCTACTTGGCTGTTTCGCATCTCTTTGGATATGATATCGTACGCGACTGTAATCGAGGACATTTGGCCCTCTGGAAGCTGAATACTCATCCCCGGCTTAATGGCCAAAAATAATCGGTAATTCTCATCGAACTGTTCGCGAAACTGACTGAAATTCCGCTCAACAGCCGATAGTTGCAGGTTTTGGACCTGTGTGACGAGAGAAGGATAGTAGCTCCGCCACATCGGCTGGTGATCATGCGTTAGTGCGTCTATGGCGATACGAACCCGCGTGGCATGCCACAGCAATTGCTGTTCACTTGCGTTTGCGGAAGCAAAGCTTTGCTTGGCTGCTAGTATGGACTGTGTCACTGCATTCAGACTCTCAATTCGTATCGGATTGGGCAAATGCTGGTTCGGGAATCGTTCTGCCAGCTGTACAATGCGTTGCTCTGCCCCTTCAAGATCTCCCTTTTTTGCATACGTCAGTAACTCATGCGCAATTTGATCTAATGCTGCCAACTGCTTTTCTTCTATCGGTTGATTCAGCTTCGAGTACAAATTATGAATGGGCCACGACAAGAACAACCCGATCATGAGAAAGAATAATAAAAACCGGATGTTTTTCTTCAACGCAAATAACCTCCTTCCCTAGTACAGCCTATGGAAAGGAGGACAAGATTAGACCTTATTTGTCGTATACTTCATATTCATCCACCAGATCACCGAGATCGAGATCAGACTGAGAAGAACCGTAAACAATCCAACGAAGCCTTCATACGGATCTAGTACACTCGGCAGCCACGGATGGATGTCCATGACGTAATCGAGAAAATCATTATTCAGTGTCCACAGTGCAGCGATTCCCACCGGCAGAAGACTTAGCTTGTAAAAACGCGCATACAAAACAGATTCCACAGCCATGCCAGTGTGGGAAATGATCAGCATCACGTCTGTCCAACGCACTTCATTGCCCATCAACCAACCAGCCACGATAATGCAAACGGCCCAGACACCATACTTAAAATTGGTGATGCCAGCCAAAGCTTCCAGTACAGGAATGTGGCGACCCAACAAATAGGTAAGGAGTACAAGCGAAAAAAGTCCGCTACCTGTCGGGCTGTCCGGGACAAAAGGAATCAAATATGCTGGTGTCTCTGCCAATTGGTTACCATACCAGATGAATCCATATATGGTTCCCAAAAAGTTGACGAAGAACAGCGTCCAAAGAAACCACCTTTTGCCCAAAGATTGCCGAAACCACTCCCATATCCAGATCATGTATAATCGTCTCCCGCTGTGTACGCCGCTAACGAAAAAGCTGACCGCATTACCAGCCAGCTTTTCCCCTATTAGCTTATTTCAAGCCAGCCATGTATTCAGCTAGCTTTGCGATTTCTGCATCATCTTTGAGCAAACCGGCTGGCATTCCGCCTTTACCGTTCTTGATGACGTCAGTAATCTTGGCTGCATCCAAAGTTGCACCGATTTTTTGGAGGTTTGGACCCATGCCACCCTCCATGTTTTTACCATGGCATCCCATACAGCTTGTTTGCGCTTTCCAAAGCGCATCTGCTGTAAAGCTGGTGTCAGCCGGAGCAGGTGCAGTTGCACTAGATCCCTGTTTACCACCAGTTCCTTTACCTTTATCTGGGTGAGCCAGATGATATTCATGGTTTGCCGCCCAAGTCAGGTAGAAAATACCAACGAGTGCCGTCAGCATCAAGCCTGTAGCAACTGGACGTTTGCTAGGACGACGCTCTTTGCTGGTATCCAGCCAAGGCGCCAGCATCAGTGCACCAAATGCGATACCTGGAATAACAACGATTCCAAGAACGACCCAATCCCCTGCAGCCCATGGATATTTCAGCAATTGATACAGGAACAAGAAGTACCAGTCTGGCAACGGAATGAATGATGTATCATTCGGATTTGCTTTGTCAGTCAACGGCGACGGATGAGAAACCGTCAACACGAGGAAGCCAACTAAGCAAACGGCTGCCACCATCCACTCTTTCAACAGGAAATTTGGCCAAAACGGCTCC
>NZ_AKIX01000095.1:0-30176 GCF_000282075.1 Brevibacillus sp. BC25 | reverse complement strand
CGCACCGGATTGTGGCTCCGGCACTCGTGGGTTCAAGTCCCATCGATCGCCCCATAAATTCATAGTTGGGGATTACTTATTGGGGTATAGCCAAGCGGTAAGGCAACGGACTTTGACTCCGTCATTCCTAGGTTCAAATCCTAGTACCCCAGCCATTAAAATGCGGACGTAGCTCAATTGGTAGAGCGTCGCCTTGCCAAGGCGAAGGTCGAGGGTTCGAGACCCTTCGTCCGCTCCATTTCTTAAATTGTTTCACCTTATATCATGGAGGCATAGCCAAGGGGTAAGGCACGGGTCTGCAAAACCCTTATCCCCGGTTCAAATCCGGGTGCCTCCTCCATAGTACTTGCCGGTGTGGCGGAATGGCAGACGCGCGCGACTCAAAATCGTGAGGGAAACCGTGGGGGTTCAAGTCCCTTCACCGGCACCATACTTTTACAAGCTAACCCTGAATGTCAAGATATCTTGATGATTGGGGTTTTTTTCTGCTTTATTATGCACATAGTGTAGACAGGGAAATAGACAACTTGTGTACGTAAAAGGGCGAGGTGGTTGAGGTGTTTTACAAACTGCAAGACAAGCCGCCAATAGGGATCACGACACTGTCCGTATTGCAATGGATGATCGTAACAGTTTCCAGCAGTGTGGCGGTACCACTAATGATTGGAGATATGTACGGCTTGCAGGCTGATGAAATTGGAAAGCTGATGCAGCAGACCATGTTTTACATTGGGCTCGCATCACTACTGCAAGTATGGATTGGACACCGCTATCCGATGATAGAAGGACCGGCTGGATTATGGTGGGGAATCTTTATCATTTTGGCTCAACTTGGAACGAGTATGGGCCTTCATCCACAAGAAATTGGTCAATCCTTTCAAGTGGGGATGATATTAGCAGGTCTACTCTTTTTCATTTTTGGTTTATTAGGCTGGATTGGCAAATTACAGAAGTGGTTTACGCCGCTGGTTTCAGGTACGTATATGATTTTGCTTGCTGTTTCTTTGTGTAGTAACATTCTCACGGGCATGCTCGGTATTGGTTTTCAGCATTCAAAAGAGGTACAACCGGGTGTAGCACTTGTCTCTATAGGGATCGTAGCCCTTGTTGTGTTCATAATGCGAACGAAGCGATTCTCCAGTTTTGCCGTTTTGTTTGGCATGGTTGGTGGCTGGATCGCATACGCGCTTCTTGGATGGACAGAACCTGTCCGGCCTACTGAGCAATTATTTTCATGGCCTTCTATTTTCTTTTGGGGACCCCCACGCTGGGATTGGGGCGTTGTATTAACAAGTATGCTGACAGGATTCGTTCTGTTGACAAACCTCATGACGAGTTTGTCAGTCATGGGAAAAGCGACAGACACTGTGCCTACTGAAAAGCAGTACAATCGCGGTGGTATTTTTACAGGGGTATCCCATTTCCTGTCAGGCTTGAGCGGTGTGGTTGGTATGATTCCACTTTCCTTGGCAGCAGCGGTTATTCAAACGACGAAAATGGCTTCGCGCCTGCCATTTGTGATAGCGATGCTGGGGATGATGCTGATTGGGCTGATTCCCACAGTTGCCCATTTTTTGGCGGCTTTACCTACTCCAGTGGCATACGCGGCGATGTTCATTTCCTATACGCAACTGCTTGGCTTCGGGTTGAAGGATTACGTGAATGTGAAGATGGACGAACGTACGATTATTGTTGGGGGCAGCTCGCTTCTGATCGGGATCGGAGTCATGTTCGTACCTGCTGTAGCTTGGCAGCAACTTCCTGCATTAGCCAGTTTTTTGTTCGGCAATGGCTTACTGCTTGGAGTTATTGTGTGCCTGGTCCTGGAACATATTGTTTTTAGAAAAAAGGAAGATAGCGTAGAAAAAGACGGCCAGGCTGCATGACGGGCCGTCTTTTTCTTAGGCAGTAACTATAGAGGAGTGAGTCAGCTCTCCACCGTTGATTTCCGTAAACATGCGACCAACTGAACCAACGATTTCTTCTTTTTTAGATTGTTCCATTTTTTCATGGAAAAAGATGACTTGAAGGAGTGTGCTGCTTTGTTCCGTTACGCATGAGCGCTTAGAATCGACGATGGGACTCCCAAATGCGCCGTTACCATCAGCGAGCAGTAGTTTTCCTTCCATGTTGACTTCGCGTCCATTTAATCCTTCATAGACATCTTCGGCGTGACCGAGGCGACAAGTGATATCACCCGCTAAGTGATTAACGTCATAAATCCCAAAAGGAAGCGCGTGCAAAACCGAGAAAAAATTATTAACATCAACAGCGCTATTAATCCAGAAAAAAGGATTTCCCTGCAGCAGTCGGCGCAGTAATGCTTCGGAGGAAGGGCGGTATCTGGATGGATCAATGCCAACTTGCTTAAAGCAGGCCCTCCACTCGCGGATGCCTTCGATTTCTGTCAGGTTTGCAGTGTCGTGCGCAAGCCGCAAGCTCTCCACATAATAATTAATGCGTCCTTGCAGCATTTTTGGGGAGTCACTGACGGAAGCATTGCTGTATTGTAAAATGCCGAGAGAAAATTGCGGCAGACGCTCGGACACGGAAGAATCTAGCTGGACTTTCATCTATAGACACTCCTTACTAAACCTATTTTTGGTAGTATAACAAAAAATTTTTGTGGAAGCGACTAAGCTTCGATACAATAGAAGAGAACAGAGGAGGGAACCCTGACGATGACGATGCGTGAGGTTGATATTTATACTGACGGAGCTTGTTCCGGCAATCCAGGACCAGGTGGTTGGGGAGCTGTACTGATGTACGGTCAACACATCAAGGAAATGTCCGGTGCCGAACCGCATACAACGAATAACAGAATGGAGCTGTTGGCGGCCATCAAGGCGCTCTCTACATTGAAGGAGCCTTGTAAAGTGACACTGTACAGCGATAGTGCATACTTGGTTAACTGCTTTAAGCAAGGCTGGTATAAAGGCTGGCTGAAAAATGGCTGGAAAAACAGCAAAGGCCAGCAGGTGGAAAATCAGGACTTATGGAAAGAACTGCTGCAATTGATGGACACCCACAAGGTAGAGTACGTAAAAGTCAAAGGACACGCCGACAACAAATGGAACAACCGCTGTGACGAATTGGCGACAGGAGCGATTAAACAGCTGTGAACGACTTGCAGTACTGGGAGCAGACAAAGCAGTCCATCATTGACTATGCCAAAAAAATCGGAATCGATAAGATCGGATTTGCCAGCGCCGATCCATTCACGACCTTAAAAGAACGGCTTATTGTACACCGGGAAAAGGGTTATGAATCTGGATTTGAAGAGCCTGATTTAGAAAAGAGGACGAACCCAGAACTGTTGCTGGACGGGGCACGTTCGCTGATTTCTATAGCACTGGCCTACCCATCCAAGCTCAAAAATCCACCAAAGTCAGAGCCTGGCGCGTATCGGGGAATCTTGTGCCGTGCAGCATGGGGAACCGATTACCATCACGTTCTGCGCGACAAGCTGGACAAGCTGACTCGATTCATTATGGAGCTGGAACCAGGGGCTCGGATCGAATCCATGGTAGACACGGGAGCATTGTCTGATCGTGCGGTAGCCGAGCGAGCTGGGATTGGGTTTGTAGGAAAAAACTGTGCTATCATAACGCCAGAGTTCGGATCATGGGTGTACTTGGGGGAGCTTGTAACGAATCTTCCATTGCCAAGCGACCAATCGATTGAAGAAGGCTGTGGCGACTGTAATATATGTGTAGACGCTTGTCCGACCGGAGCCTTGATTCAGGGCGGGCAGCTTGATGCACAGCGATGTGTAGCTTATTTGACACAGGTGAAAGACTTTATTCCAGATGAATTCCGCGGGAAAATCGGGAATCGGCTGTATGGCTGCGACACTTGTCAGACTGTATGCCCTAAGAATCGTCGTATCGACAACGACCATCATGCTGAATTTCAGCCTGATCCGGAGATTGCCAAGCCTTTGTTGATTCCACTGCTTCAGATGAGCAATAAGGAGTTCAAGGAAAAGTTCGGCCAATCCTCTTCGTCTTGGCGGGGCAAAAAACCAATTCAGCGTAATGCCATACTAGCGCTTGCACATTTCAAGGATCGGACGGCTGTTCCTCATTTGGAGCGTCTTTTGTTTGAAGACCCCCGTCCAGTCATTCGTGGAACTGCTGCATGGGCACTTGGAAAAATCGGAGGAGAGCAGGCACAAGAAGCGCTCATTACCGCGAAAGCAAAAGAGGTGTCACCAGAAGTAGTGGAAGAGATAGAAAAAGGCATGAGCATGATTCGTGCACAGGCTTAGTTTGAACGAGAGAGAGGGTGGACGTAAAATGGCAAAGGAATTAGGCTATACCATGATGGATTCACCGATTGGACCATTGCTCTTGGCTTCTACAGAAGAAGGGCTGTGCTACATTCAGTTTGCCAATGAACAAGACGGATTGGAGCCTCTGGTGCGCTGGTGCAAAAAAACGTTCTTAGGAATTACCCCAACGCGTAACGATGTGATCAATGAGTCTGCAAAAATACAGCTAGAAGAGTATTTTGCAGGCAAGCGAAAAACGTTTGATATTCCAACCGTATTGTACGGAACTCCCTTTCAAAAGTCTGTATGGAATGAGTTATCGAACATCCCCTATGGAGAAACTCGTTCTTACAAAGATATTGCCTTGGCTATTGGAGCGGCGAAAGCTGTTCGAGCCATTGGCGGTGCGAACAATCGCAATCCGATTCCTGTCATTATACCGTGCCATCGTGTCATTGGCTCGAATGGTGCCTTGGTCGGATACGGCGGTGGCTTATCCATTAAAGAATATTTGCTGTCCTTAGAAGAAGGTCCACTCTTTGCTCACGCTTCTTCCAAATAAGCTGTCTGCTTGCTCGGACAGCTTTTCTTTTTCTTCTGAATGCTCCACGAGTGACATATTCTTCATTGAGATGAACGGTTCATGAGTCTATGTCGTAGTTGGAGGAGGAAAGGAGGAGGGGAAAGTGGAGTGGCGTGTATTTGTTCAACAATACTTTCAAGCAGTTCACCAGTCATCTATGGATGGAAAGTACGAGCGGCTACTGCCTTTTTATTGCACAGGAGAGTCTGGCGTACTGGAAGAATGGGATCGACTGAACCGGGAGAAGCGGAAAATCGAGGAGCGGGGAGTCAAATTATTGGCTGTCCAGGGACAAGTAACGCCCATGTGCTGGGTAGATACCGATGCCACCATGGAAATAACGGTTCAATGGCAAGAAAATAAAACACTGGGGATCAAGCATACCAAGTATAAAGAGGCAAACAAACGATTGTTCCAGCTCCAGTTGCTCAAAACGAATGAAAAATGGTCGATAATCGGGGCAAGGGAGTCGAATGGGGATCAAAAATTGGTGGTCGAGGAAGAGGAGGAGCCTGTCATCGTTGTGTCAGGCGTCGAGGATGCCATTGACCAACCTATGCTGATTGTGCATGGAGCAGGAGGTTACAACGCTGCAAATGCAGTCGCGTATGCGGAACGCTACTGGAACACGACCAATCCCGTGTATCCCCGTTTTACGGATGACTGCACGAATTTTATTTCACAATGTTTACACGCTGGCGGAATCCCTATGCTGATGTCGAAAGAGATGGGCAAGGGCTGGTGGATCCGCACGGGAAAAGGCGCCTCTTGGAGCTATAGCTGGACGGTAGCGCATAGCTTGTATTTGCTTTTGAAATCGGGTGGACCACCTATGCGGGCGGTTACGAAAAGCTCTGCGGCCGAATTGGTCCCAGGTGATATCATTTGTTATGACTTTAACGGGGATGGGCGTTTTCAGCACAATACGATCGTGGTCGCAAAAGACGCGAATCAGATGCCGTTAGTGAATGCCCATACGACAGATAGCAGCATGCGTTATTGGGCATATGAGGATTCTACAGCCTATACGCCCAAAATGCGTTATGCCTTCTTTCATATAAGAGGGGTATAATTACCGCTTGCGAAAAAAAGCTCTTCGTATAAAAGAGATGCTGCGAATCATCCAAATCATTGCTGCGAAAACGAGCATGTCTGAAAAGGTATGCGGTTCTCCTTTAATGGATTGTATGTAAATCAAGCCATGGAACAACACGATGATAAAAAGCCATGGATTGGCGAGATGAAGCCTTTTCCAACTGGAGCCACCCAGCCATTTTTCTGCCCGTGCAGAAGAAGTCAGCCACAGGGCTAGTAAAGTGATAAAAGCAAGCAGCCCAAGATAGTTCGCAACGCCTGTGAGGGTCCAGTTGGGAGACGGCCACATGGTGGGATCAGAGGGAGCGAAAAAGAACAGACCCAGCCATCCATCAGCCTTTTCAGAACGGTTTTCATGTATGATCATCAGGCGAGGCTCACTTTCAAAAAGGACGAGCACAAGAATGACGTGCAGCAGTCCAGTTAGCCCAGCCCATATGCCGATATCTCGACGGATGGACAAGCTGACAGCCACCCAGCCAGCAGGGAGCAAGGACTGGAGTGGACCAATCAGTAAGGTGCAGCCAATCAAAATAAATGAGAGATAGCCGAGAAGCATACTCCATGTTTCCAGTGCAGGGAACGAAGAAAAATCAGTCCACATCCAACTGGCGCCTAACAGGATCAAACTCACGATGCTCACATGTGCGACAAGGCGTCGCCCAAATGAAAAGGGTGTCCCCATCTAATCGTCACTCCTTCTATAGCCAAAGTTTTCTGATTAGATGCAGCAGGTACTCCATTTGTTACAGAAGTTGGGTACGGTGGTATAATAGGACGTGTACAGGTATTAAGTTCGCAATTTACAAGGAGATTTTCAGATATGCCGTTACATATTGTTTTGCATGAGCCGCTCATCCCTGCCAACACGGGAAACATCGCCCGTTCATGTGCAGCGACGGGAGCGCATCTGCATTTAATTCATCCGCTCGGGTTTTCAACGGACGATCGCTACCTGAAGCGGGCTGGACTCGATTATTGGCATGCAGTAAATGTTCTCCATCATGAGAGCTTCGAGCACTTTGCTGCGGCACAAGGAGAAGGTGCGGGTACCTTTTACTTTGTGGAGACCTGGGGGGAAAAGTTGTATACGGACGTTTCTTTCCAGGATGGCGACTACATTATCTTGGGCAAGGAGACAACAGGCTTGCCGGAAGAGCTGACAGAAAAATATCGGGAACAGACTATTCGTATCCCGATGAGCGGTGCGACCCGTTCTGTGAACCTGTCCAATTGTGCAGCTATTGTCTTGTTTGAGGGACTTCGTCAGTTAGGTTTTCCATCGCTATCGTAAGGCATTTGGGAGGGAGAGATCCATTATGACTGTGAACACCATCCTGTTTGATTTGGACGGTACGTTATTAGAGATGCAGACAGAACCCTTTGTCAAAAGTTACTTGGTTGAGGTAGGCCGTCATGTCGGAGATAAATACGATACCGAAAAGCTGTTGGCGCTGATTTGGGATGCGACCAAGGCAATGATCATGAACCAAGAGCCTGACAAGACGAACGAGCAAGTTTTTATCGAACATTTTACGGAACACAGTGAGTGGGATCGGGAGGAAATATGGCCTCTGTTCGATTCGTTTTATCGGGATGTATTTCCGACACTTTCTCACCTGACGTATCCTTCACCATGGGCAAAGCAGATCATTGCTGCCGCCAAAGAGCAAGGATTTCGGGTTGCAGTAGCGACGAATCCTGTTTTTCCACGTGATGCGATTCACCATCGCCTCGCTTGGATCGGGATGTCCCCGAATGATTTCGAGCTGGTCACCGTCTACGAGGAGTCGCATTTCACGAAGCCGAATCCGGGTTATTACAAGGAGATTTGTCAAAAGCTCGGGGTTGAACCGACAGACTGTGTCATGGTCGGGAATCACATGCAGGAGGACATGGTCGCATCCAAGCTGGGGATGAAAACGTTTTTGGTAACCAATTGGATGGAAGACCGTGGCGAGCCTCAGTATCCGGTAGATCAGCGGGGATCATTAGAAGATCTGTTTACGGCGCTTTCTGAAAAAAGCGGTGTGTTTGCAGGTTAAGGAATGACCATGAAAAAATAGACGAGAAGCAGGCTGTCCGTTTGAAAAAATGCTCAAGCCTGCTTTTTCACATACTTTTCCCAAAATCATCAGGTAGGCTAGGGGTGTACGACCACGTTTTACATAATAAAGGAGGAAAAAATCTGTATGAAAAAACTTGTTTCGTCTCTGGTGATGGCTACCTTACTGTTTAGCGGTATCTCTGTTGTGGCTGCGGCGGATACAGCAGCGGATGCTACGGTTAAGCACGCGAAAGCGGAGAAAAAGGAAGAAAACAGAGCAAAACTGAACGCGAAGGCTACCAAGTGGGGCGTAGAAACCACGGATAAAACAACTAAGGAAGTAAAAGCTGCCATTCAAGAAGCTAAAGCGGCAAAGAAAGCAGAAAACGTTGAGAAAAAAGCGGCAAAAGAAGCGAAGAAGCAAGAGCAACTCGCCAAGCTAAATGATAAAGCTGTGAAGCTGGGCGTTGATACAGCAGGTAAGACGGCGAAGGAAGTAAAAGCGGCTATTAAAGAAGCAATAGTAGCAAAAAAAGCAGAAAACGTTGAGAACAAGGCAGCAAAAGAAGCGAAGAAGCAAGAACAGCTCGAGAACCTGAAAGAAAAGGCGGCCAAGTGGGGCGTTGACATAACAGGTAAGAGCGCAAAAGAAATCAAGGCTGAAATCGAAGCGAAGAAAGCAGAAAAGAAAGAGAATAAGAAATAACAAGAAAACAAAAAAAGCAGGTTGCCACAGTAGGCAGCCTGCTTTTTTCCCCTGGATGCTTCTTACATGTTCCAGGTTTTGTCTTCGTTGTAGCCCGCTGTCAGCATGAAAAACAGAAAAGCTCCGAGGACCAATGCTACGATAAATGTACCCACGTTTGACAGCTCCTTTCGTAAACAAACTACTCCCATTATAGCGTAGCCTGCCCACTTTGCAAACGAATTAAAGCTGTTGCGCCCTTGTGAGTGACAATTTTCGATAGTCATACACGAGCTTTAAAAAAGCACTTAGCGCAATATATACACTCAGTTTCTCACCCGTATCGAGTTCCATCCCTGTCACTGCTTGGTAAATGAATATCGCAAGAATCACCAAGCTTGCGATGCCAGTCAAATAAAGTCCTTTTTTCACTTGAATGCGCTCTGCTTGAATATCCATGATCGTTCCTCCTGTTATATTACGCCAATCCGTCTTGGCCTCCGTGTATGTTGCTTATGATTGTATTTTACAGGGGAGATGGGCTTACAAACCATCGAATCAACTTACAGCTACGCACGGTAAACCTTACAATTCCGTAATCTTCCAAGCTGTTAAAAAGCAATGTGACGGATTTTTTATGGGAAGATTGCTGAAACTTGTGCAGATATCTCGCATACACATATGTAAAGGCTGTAAGAGCCTGTTGGCAACCGGAGAAAACGGCTTGCACGTGAATGCGTGACCGCAGGCGGACATATACATGAGAGTACATTGTCGTTGGGAAGAGAGAGGGCTTAAGAGGGAGGAGTGTCGAACATGGACATTTTAAAACGGATCGCTGAGCACCGGGCCCGCGAAGAAAACCTGATGTGGAGAGGAACATTCGCCGAATATTTGCAACTAGTACGTAAAAATCCGCAAATAGCCCAGACGGCGCACTCACGCGTCTACAACATGATTAAAAGCGCGGGTGTTGAAGAGAACGAGGACGGCTCACGTTCGTATCAATTTTTTAGTCGAGAAATCTTCGGATTGGATCGTTCTGTTGAGCGCCTAGTGGAGGAATATTTCCACTCGGCTGCACGGCGTCTGGATGTTCGCAAACGCATCTTGCTCTTGATGGGGCCTGTCAGTGGCGGTAAGTCTACGCTCGTAACGATGCTCAAGCGAGGACTGGAAGAGTATTCTCGTACGGAAGCCGGAGCGATCTTTGCACTTGATGGTTGCCCCATGCACGAAGAACCTCTTCATCTTATCCCGCACGAGCTGCGTCCAGAGGTAGAAGAAGAGCTGGGAATCAAGATTGAAGGAGAATTGACGCCCTATAACCGGATGCGGTTGGAGAACGAATTCGGAGGGTGCATCGAAGATTTCCCTGTTCACCGGATTTTATTTTCCGAAGCCAATCGTGTCGGGATCGGTACATTTAGCCCTTCCGATCCGAAGTCTCAGGATATTGCCGATTTGACGGGGAGCATCGACTTTTCGACGATTACGAAGTACGGCTCTGAGTCCGACCCGCGTGCGTATCGTTTTGATGGGGAGCTGAACAAAGCCAATCGCGGATTGATGGAATTCCAGGAAATGCTGAAATGCGACGAGAAATTTTTGTGGCATCTCCTGTCGCTGACACAGGAAGGAAACTTCAAGGCAGGTCGTTTTGCCCTCATTTCTGCAGATGAGCTGATTGTTGCGCATACGAATGAATCGGAGTACAAGGCATTTATTGCGAATAAGAAAAATGAGGCACTGCAATCTCGGATTATCGTCATGCCGATGCCGTATAATCTGCGTGTCAGTGACGAAGAAAAAATATACGCGAAATTAATCAAGCAATCCGACTTGGGGCATGTGCATATTGCACCGCATGCGCTCCGGTCAGCAGCAGTCTTTTCCATTATGACCCGCCTGAAAGAATCGAAAAAACAAGGGGCCGACTTGCTGAAAAAAATGCGGCTGTATGACGGTGAATCGGTGGAAGGCTTCAAGGGAGCCGATCTGGAAGAGCTGCGAAACGAGCATGCCGATGAAGGAATGTCCGGTATTGATCCTCGTTATGTCATCAACCGTATCTCCAGTGCACTGATCCGCCGCGACACAGAGTGCATCAATGCGCTTGATATTCTTCGGGCACTAAAAGAAGGCTTTGACCAGCATCCTTCCATTACCAAGGAGCAGCGGGAGAGGTATATGAACTTCATCTCTATCGCGCGCAAGGAATACGACGAGCTGGCGAAAAAAGAAGTGCAGAAGGCGTTTGTCTACAGCTACGAAGAGTCGGCAAAAACGCTCATGGATAACTATTTGGACAATGTGGAAGCTTATTGCAACATGAACAAAATCCGTGACCCCGTTACAGGTGAGGAGATGGATCCAGATGAGCGCCTGATGCGTTCTATCGAGGAACAAATCGGCATCTCGGAAAATGCCAAGCGGGCCTTCCGTGAAGAAATTCTCATCCGTATCTCGGCCTATGCGCGTAAAGGGAAGCGTTTTGACTACAGCACGCATGATCGTCTGCGGGAAGCTATCGAGAAGAAGCTGTTTGCCGATCTGAAGGATGTCGTCAAGATTACGACCTCGAACAAAACACCGGATGAGCATCAGCTCAAGAAGATTAATGAGGTCACCAAGCGTCTTATCGAAGAGCATCAATATTGCCCAGTTTGCGCAAATGAGCTGCTGCGCTATGTGGGTAGCCTGTTGAACAGATGACAGAACTTTGGCGACATGAGGAGCACGTCATATTCGGCGCAGATTGCGCCAGTTGCTAGGAGGAGACGGCATGAAAGATGAATCATCGTTCATTGTCTCCCGGGAAGACTGGTCGCTGCACCGCAAAGGGTACCAGGACCAAAATCGACACCAGGAAAAAGTGAAAGAAGCGATCAAAAAAAACCTGCCCGATCTCGTCAGCGAAGAAAACATCATCATGTCGAATGGTCGGGAAGTTATTAAGATCCCTATTCGCTCCCTGGATGAATACCGATTGCGTTTTAACTTCCAAAAGGGAAAACATGGCGGTCAAGGTAAAGGAAACAGTAAAGTAGGCGATGTCGTAGCCCGTGACGGTGATCCGGCCCAAGGGCCAGGAAAGGGGCAGGGAGCGGGTGATCAGCCAGGTGTAGACTACTACGAGGCTGAAATCAGCGTAGAAGAATTGCAGGAGATGCTTTTCGCCGAGCTGGAGCTGCCGAACCTTCAACAAAAAGACGAGGAACAAATCGTCGTGGAAGAGACTCGGTTCAATGATGTCAGGAAAAAAGGCTTGATGGGCAACATTGATAAAAAACGTACGCTGATCGCGGCCATCCGCCGAAATGCGCTGGCAGGCTACAGTGATATGGAGCTGGGGATCACCGAAGATGACCTGCGCTTCAAGACGTGGGAAGAGATCATCAAGCCACATTCCAATGCTGTCATTATTGCGATGATGGATACGTCGGGAAGTATGGGCGTGTTTGAAAAGTATATCGCCCGCAGCTTTTTCTTCTGGATGGTACGTTTTCTGCGCACCAAGTACGAAAAAGTCGAGATCGTCTTCATTGCTCATCATACGGATGCGAAGGAAGTAACGGAGGACACCTTTTTCTCGAAAGGGGAAAGCGGGGGGACGATCTGCTCCTCTGCCTACAAAAAGGCGTTGGAGATCATCGATAGCCGCTACCCAACATCGCAGTACAACATTTACCCGTTCCATTTTTCCGATGGCGACAACCTCACGTCTGACAATGAGCGTTGCGTAAAGCTGGTAAAAGAGCTCATGGAGAGATGCAACATGTTCGGCTATGGCGAAGTGAATCAGTATAATCGCCATTCAACCCTTATGTCAGCATATCGCCACATCAAAGAGCCGAAATTCATGCATTGTGTCATTCGGGAAAAGGGCGAGGTATACAAGGCGTTGCGTACTTTCTTTGGCAAGAAGGAAGCTGTGAAGTAATCATAGAGGCAACCGGGCGAGAAATCGTCCGGTTGACTTATATTTGTTTGCATGAGCTACATAAACAAAATGTGAGGGGTGTTACTATGTATCCACAAAAGCATCGGATGCGCAACACGGGAGCCTTCACTTTCTTGGCATACTTTACATTGGGCGCAGGTGTACTGCTATTTTCCATCGGTTTATACAATGCAACAGGTCTTCAGCTGCACGAAAAGGGGTATTATATCGCATGTATGCTTCTGGTAGCAGTTGGATCGATTTTGACGCAAAAAGTAGTGAGAGATAATGCAGAGGATCGAGCGATTATCGAGGAACAGGAAAGAGAATTTAATTTGAAGGTATCGAAAGCGGAGAAAGAAACGCCGAATTAGCCTGTTTACATATGGGGGCCGGTTAATGTAGTTGGCCCTGTAGAAACTTCGGAGTCTTGTATTACCGTTAGTGTATCGCAGAGCAGTATCTCTCTTTGAATGACTGTCTGTAGCATATTTTGAACACTCGTATTCAGTAGGAATAAATTACTGAGAGATACAGGCTGAGTAAGTCCTGGCATCGTTCCGAGTGCATACTGAATCTTTTCTGCTTTCGCATTGACGATATGACTGAGCCCCAATTCTTCCAAAGCGATCGAGGCTAAAAGTAATATAATGGCATTCTCACGAGTAAGGCTGATTGGATGTTCGCCCAAAACCGTCAGGGTCATGCCCTGACGGTTTTTCGAATGAGCTCTATAAACTCGGCTGTTTTCTCGATGTGTGGAGCATGCCCCACATTTTCCATAACAATCTCCTTATAGGAACCACCAGCGCGCTGATATTGTTCGAGCACGTCACGTATTTGGGAGACCATTGGCTGCGGGGGATAATCGTCTTCCCCCGGCCATCCGGGGACATAGTCAAGCTTGCCCAGCGTACCGAAATCAGCAAGCGACTGATCCGAGATAATGGCATCATCCGCACCACGAATCCATAAAATCGGACACTTGGGCTCAATCTGGACAATACCGGACAAATTTACGTATTTGGGAGAAATCGCATTCGTAATCCCCGTCGTCCCAGGAGCAACACCGGGCCAATCGTTTACATATTCAAAAGCACCGGGGTAAAAGCCCTCTCCTGTTCTCGTAGAGAGTATTGCGCTCACATAACGGTCTTCCTGCTCTCGGTCAACTTGGAACGGGGGCTTGAAATAAAGCTGATTCATGACATTGCGAGGACTGGAGGGAGAGTCATTACTTATATCTTTGGCTGCTATCCTTTTGACCAGCTCGGAGTTGACGGCTCCTCCACCCGAGCCTGAGAAGCTGCTGTAGCACGGGGTGCCCGCTATATCCTTGGTTCCGCCAAAGCCGTAAGGGGACATCGGCGCGACCAGAATCAAAGAACGGACTTCCTGCGGGTGATCGATGGCAAACTGCATTACGATCCCTCCACCCAAAGACCAGCCGGCAAGATGGACAGGTGTTGGTAAGTCCAATGCCCGAATAAACGAATGAAGGTCATCCGACCAGTCTCGCAAACCGCGTGTCGCATCGATGGGCAATGCTTCACTTGCTCCATAGCCACGCATATCAGGTGCATACACACGGTATTGGTCACACAGAGCCGCAATCGTATCGTCCCAGAACAAGTTGGCTGATGCATTGCCGTGAATGAGGAGCAGCGGTTCTCCTTCGGGTACGCCTGCTGTCAGGTAGGAAACAAGCTGGCGATCGGTCTGAATGGTTTTCGTTTCGATACGTGCATCCATCATGACGTGCCTCCTTCCAATGTCCAAAATAAACTATCAGAATATTTCTATTATACGGGGGCTTAGTTACAAAATGAGAAAAGAAAACAACCGCCCGTGAAAGGCGGTTGCAGGAATGCTACATATGGAGACCACGCATCTGTTGTTCGATTTTCTCAAAGCCGCCAGAAACCTTAACGACTTCGTCTTTTTGTTCAGAAACGAGAACAAGCACTTCTTCCAGGCTCTCTTTGTTCTTGTCAGTAATATCTGCGTTGACTTCTACTTTTGCGCCGACTTCCTGAATCATGCTGTGCACATGGATGATGAACTCTTGCAGGTTTTTCGTTTTATCCGCAAAGTTTTGCATGTAGTTGTCTACATTGGTGAACATTTCTTGTACTTCGAGGATGCCCTCGCTATTTTTCTCAAAAGAAGTCTGTGACTCGGAAATCATATCCGATACGAGCTTCATTTTTTCGCGAATGGTCATGAGCAGGCTCGAGATCGACTCTGAGGATAGCTTGGAGGATTCAGCCAGCTTGCGTACTTCATCTGCTACGACAGCAAATCCTCGGCCGTGTTCGCCTGCGCGAGACGCTTCAATCGTGGCATTGAGTGCCAACAGATTGGTTTGTGCAGAAATCTCGGAAATGGTTTGAATGATTTTCCCAATTGATTCGGTTTCTTTATTGAGCTCTTGAATCAGCTGGTTCGTACCTTGGATGTCCGTGATGAATCGTTCAAAGTCATTGCCGATGTTGCCAATGCGTTTGCCGCTCTCGCTAGTGGCTTCTTTGGTCGATTCTACGTACTCATGCATCTCTGTAACAGAGCGAGTCATATCCTCAACTTGCAGATTCGTCGAGCTCATTTCCCGACGCAGCTCGTCCGTATTGCTGGTCTGGACCGTAAAGGACTCCATAATGTCTTGCAGGGAAGCGACGGTTTCGACTGCCCGAACATTCACACCGTCCGTCACCTGGTTCAAATTCTCTTGATAGTCTTGCATAGAGGTGAGTGATTCATTGATCTGATCCAGAACACGTTGCAACGATTCCTTCGAGGCAATCGCTTCTTGCTTTTGTTGCTCACTTTCCTCTTGCAGCTTGTTATTGAATACAGCATGCATCATGCTCGTGACAGAGACGAAGCAGAAGGTAAGCAGGAAGTACATCAGATCAATATTGTTAGTCGAATGGAAAATCGTTTCTCTCTGTGTCAGGAAGTAGTAAGAGACAATACCCAATGTCGATACAATCGTCAAAATATTGATGAGTCGGTCTTGATAAATCCCCATGACTGCTACAAAGAACATAATGGTCATGATATTGATCATATGCGGGTCCAGTCCAACTACGATGAACATGAAGATCCCGATTACGGCGAGGTTGAAAAACTTCATGAAGGGCGCTGCTTTTTCACGGAAACTCGGGCGATTGGAGATGTAAGTAAAAGGTGCCAGCACGCCATACAAAATACCCAGTATCGTGAAAACGAATGTGTACGATACGCCTAGAAAGAGGTTTAAGACCTGAACAATCGTAATAATACTTGCGAATACGATTACGACCCAATTGTTTCTTCTTCTCAATAAATCAATGTTATCGATGTTATCCATGTTACCCACCTACCTCGACTTTTACTTGGTTGGATGACGACGAATTGTACCAGGAATATTTCGGATCGTGCTTATTGTCATAGACATCTTTTAGATGGAAGAGGGTCGGAATGGCATCGGCCCCTTTGTAAAAGACGATATCTTTGGTCTGAGTCGCTTTTACTTGATACTTCTTGTTAATGAACGAAAAAAAAGTCGGATCTGCTACCCCAATTGCGTGGGTATAACCATTCTTTTCAGCGTAATCTATCATCAAGCAAATTCCCTTTTGCCCTAGTTGTCCGCGGTATTTCGGCAAAACAGCGAGACTGTCTACCTCCATTACTTTCATATCTTCTGTAACAACATCCTGAAAAAGTGATTTCATATAAGCACTTGATTTGGAAAAGGGCGTCATTTCAAATGTTCCACCTGCTTCACCATCTTCGGCAATTAAGAGGAACTGAGCCGAGCCTTCTTTCGCGTACTCCATCTCGAAGCCCATGCTTGTCCATACTGTTTCTTTGATTTCATGAAATTTTGCTAACTCTTGTACGGTTTCTACTTGTTTGTACATAACTCGTCCACTCCATCATTTTCTCTGATTGAACCATGTTGTGTATGTTTGACGTCTCAAAAGTTATGTTTTTCCATCCGTTACGAAAATGAAAGTGCTTTCATCCTCCTTTCAAAAATGTAAACACAAAAAAAGGCCGTTCCATCGAAATGGAACAACCGAAGCTACCAACATCGAAAAAATAGTCTCAAGATGATGGCAACCCGGCTATCATGGTCAAAGACTGTAGACCCGTGGTTTTGCGTCGCCACCTTTCGATGACTTTGCCTTTTGCATTCTTTAGCAAAATTTGTAAAAACGTGTCGAATTTTGCTAGAGATAATCATGCAAAATATAAGCCAAAAGATATAACTTTGTCAAGTTTTGGTAGGGAAAAGAAACTAATTGTTCATAAAGCATAGACGTACAAAAAACCAGTTATGGTATCAACTGGTTCTTCGTTATATAGGCGTTAGGTTAGGGTACGCAGAATGTCTAAAACTTCGGTTGGCTCCATTCGCTTTTTGTAATCTGGATCTAAGCATGCTAACCGGATTACGCCCTGGTTGTCGAGGATATAAGTAGCAGGAATGGGGAGCGTCCAAAAATCGTCACTATTAAAATGCTTGAGATCAATATCCAATGATCGGTAGGTATCCTGTAAATAATCAGGCAGTCTGAATCTGAGTTTATATTTTTCTGCTATCTGGTTGTTGGTATCGCATAACACGGGAAAGCTCAGTCCGGTTTTCTCTTGCATAGTAAGAGAGTGTGCAGGAGATTGTGGACTAATGGCAAACAATTGGGCACCCAGAGAGGTTATCTTATCGATCTGTTTTTGGTATGCTTGCAGCTCCAAATTGCAGTAGGGGCACCATGATCCACGGAAAAACGTGAGGACGATGGGACCTTTTACGATTTCTTCCGACAAGGTAATGGTCTTGCCAGTGTGATCGTTCAATGTGAAATCAGGCGCAAACGAACCAATCGGCAAGCCCTTTGCGTGTCCAGAGGTCCTTAGCTCCTCGATTGATCTTGTAAATGAATCTGTTACTTCACGAGTGAGGAAGTCTGCTATTTGAATGGTTGTATAATCTAGCTCTTCGCGCAGGCTCTGGAAATGTGGTTTATCCATATGTCGTTCCCCTCTTTTTCGAAAGAATAGTAGAAGCTATAGCTTTACGATATCTTTCTTTTGGAGGGAAAGATGTAAACTGGATTACATCTTCTTTAAAATGTTGTCCCGATGAATGGAAATGGTTTTAAAGCCTGTTTGAATCAGTTCTTCTCTTGCTAAAGCACGTAATGCTACCGTCACAGCTTCCCTGGATGCCCCGACAAAATGGGCGAGCTCTTGATGGGAAAGAGGTAACTCAATTTGTTGAAACGCAGAACTGTTAGGATTGCCAAATTGGTCGGCAAGCCTTACTAACGTGGAAATAATGCGATCTTGTAAAGGGAGAAGGGCAAGATTTTCGGCTGCTTGGCTGATCGAAACCATTCTATCGCTAATGAGCTTCATGATCTTCATCATCAGTTGCGGATGTTCGATTATGTAGCTCTCAAATTTTGCTTTGCTCATTTTACAAATGAGGCAGTCTTCAATGGTTTCTATATACATCTCCCGTGTACCTAACGAGAGCAGATCCACTTCTCCAAACACATTGCCTTCCCCGAGGATATCAAATGTAAACTGCCGACCATCCCGATTTACTTTATATAAACGTACTTTCCCCTGTTTGATGAAGTAGAATCCCTCCGAAAAAGTTTCTGGTGTTTGAATGCACGTATTTTTGGGGAAAGGGGTTAAGGAGGTTAATTGATCGATTAAGCGCAAACTTTCCTTGGATAATGAATTCAACAAATAAAATTGGGATAAATATGAGATTCGGTTCATCATTTCTGTTCGGTTTGGGTCTTCAGAATGGTTCTTTTCGCTTTGGTAACAATTCTTTTCGTTTCCTTTGTATCAGAGATTCTTAGCCACTCGTCACAAAGCTGTATCACCCAGTCTGGTTGTGATTTACTCGCATCGTTCAACCAATTCCCTACAGAATCTTGAACATATTTAGATGCATCTGACTTCACTGGCATGAGCAAAGGTAGGCAGAGAGCAGGATCATTTTTCAATGCGTCAATATGCTTACACCAGACACCTCGTGGGCGTGTGGCTTCTACCGCAAAGCGGCGAATATTTTCGTCGGTATCAAGTACCCATTTGCTCAGGAGTTGAATGGAATGGTTCAGATCATGCACGAGAGAATCTCGAATCGCCATCCATGCGATCTCTCTCACTCCAAAATGATGATCTGCCGCGAATTTTCTTATTTGCCTTAGTTTTTCTTCGAGCGATAAGGTGTTGTCCAAGCCAATGATATAGGCACTCCAACAACGTACACTGTCTGACTTGTGGGTAGCCAACGATAGGAAAACGGGAGACGTAGCTGTGGGTTCACCCGATTTGTATAAGATCGCAAGTAGTTCTAGTCCAATCAGACGGATAGCTTTCATTCCGCTAGTAGATCCCGTTTCTTCTAATTGATCAACAAGTCGAGCGACATGCGCATCTAATTGAACATGAGGCAGAACGCTTCGTAATAGATGAATATGATCAACAGCCTGCCATTCAGTCAAATTGACGCTTTCTAATTCTCCAGCATGAAGGAGTGCTAATACATTTTCAGGGATGAGTGAGGCTTTAACTGCTCCTTTTCTCGTGTGTACCGAATCCGGCATTTTCAACAAACCCCTTTTCACTGAAGTGATAGACATTCAAAACGGAATAGCTGCAACAAAAGTATACATAAAAATCACCCATAACAAAAATTTTCCAACCATCCGATAACTAGAAGGAATAGGAGGGGATTTTATGAAGGAAGTAAAAGTGATTCAATTTTACTTTTCCGGTGGCGGTGAAACGATTAGCATCGAATCGACGGAACCGGAAGAGATCATTCAAATGGTCGCGAATCAAAGCGACGGAATGCTTCAATATGATGATGTTGTCATCAATGTGAGAAATGTTTCGTATATCAAAGTACGCAATCAGGCGTAAGGATAGGAAAAAGACGTCAAGCTCCAATACGAAAAAGCTCTCCTTTGAATGAGGAGGGCTTTTTCGTGTTGGAGGTAGCGCTGCTGGTTATCCTATTAATAGAAGAAAAAGGAGGGTGGAAAGATGACGTTGGAAGAAGTCATGCAGAAGCTCGAAGCGCTGGGGACAGAGCAGACGAAAAAAACGTTATTACGGCATGGGGGGAAAGAGCCTTTGTTTGGCGTGCGAGTCGGCGATATGAAAAAGCTGGTCAAGGAGGTAAAGCGTGATCAGCAGCTCGTCCAGGCGCTGTACGATACGGGAAACTACGACGCCATGTACTTGGCCGGATTGACGGTTGACCCGAAGAGCATGACAAAAGAGCGGCTGCAGGCTTGGGTCAAGGAAGCGTCTTGGTACGCGCCCGCCGAATATACGGTTGCGAGTGTAGCCGCTGAGAGCCATTTTGCTATGGAGTTGGCGCGGGAATGGATCGAGTCAAAAGAAGAGATGGTAGCCACATGTGGGTGGAATACGTATTCGAACTACTTGTCGATTACTCCCGATGAACGGCTAGATAAAGAAGAAATCAAGCGGCTCCTCATGAGAGTAAAGGAGACGATTCACCAGGAACAGAATCGCGTACGGTACACCATGAATCAATTCGTTATTTCAGTAGGAGCGTATGTACCGGAACTTCATCAGGAAGCGTTGGAAGTGGCCGCAGAAATTGGCAAAGTGCATGTGGACGTCGGACAGACAGCGTGCAAGGTTCCGTTGGCTACGGAGTATATCAAAAAGATAGAGGAACGAGGGAGTGTCGGAAAAAAGAAAAAGACGTGCATCTGCTAGTCGGGCATTTTACTCATTCATTTGGCGTATATTTCTAAGGCGCTTTTGTTTACTAAAGTATCGACTATTCTTTGCTAATGTGCTATCATGATACCTTGTTAACGTATTACCACTTTATCAGAGTAAAATATAGAGTAGAGAAAACGAGGGGGATCATCACGATGAAGAAAATAGCATGGATGTCATTGTTATTGAGTGCGATTGTTTCATTGGTAGTGGGCTGTTCCAGCGCAAAGACTGGCGCTGACGCGAACAAGCTGATTATCGGAATTGATGATAAGTTCGCACCAATGGGATTCCGGGATGAGAAAAATGAGCTAGTCGGTTTTGATATTGATTATGCGCGTGCAGCTGGCGAAAAGATGGGAAAACAAGTCGAGTTTCAACCTATCGATTGGAGTGCAAAAGAGTCTGAACTAAATAGCGGTCGTATTGATTTGATCTGGAATGGATATACGATTACGGATGAGAGAAAAGAGAAGGTTCTCTTTACCAAGCCTTATCTGAAAAACGCGCAAGTAGTGGTTACGATGGCAAATAGCAACTTGACCAAGCTGTCGGACTTGGCTGGTAAAGGAATTGGTTTGCAAAAGCTGTCTTCCGCAGCTGATGCTGTCAATGCAAGTGACATGAAAAATCAGGTCAAATCAATTACAGAGTATCCTGATAATGTACTGGCATTGAGCGATATGAAGATTGGCCGCGTGGAAGCAGTTGTCATTGACCAGATTGTTGCCGATTACTATATGGCAAAAGAACCTGGAACCTTTAAGCTGTTGGAAGAATCACTTGCACCTGAGGAGTATGGAGTGGGCGTCAAAAAAGGGAACGAGGCGTTATTGAACGAACTGCAAAAAGCCTTGGATACCATGAATCAGGATGGAACAGCTGCTAAAATATCGGAAAAATGGTTTGGCGAAAATCGCGTGTTGAAATAAACGAAAGATACGATGGCTTCGCCGAATGATTGGCGAAGCCACGCTTTATTATAAGAATTAGGAGCATACCAGATGAGCTTAGACTATATTATCTCCATTACCGTGCCTATGCTAGAAGGGGCGCAGATGACAGTGTTGCTGTTCTTCATCGCTATTCTGGCATCGATCCCATTGGGATTTCTCATTACCTTAATGGCGAATAGCAGCAACAAAGGTCTGTCTTGGTTCGCGCACACCTATGTGTATGTCATGCGTGGAACGCCTCTATTATTACAGCTATTGTTTTTTGTTTTTGGCCTTCCCCTCTTGCCAGTGATCGGAGAATACTTGGTTATGGATCGATTCGTAGCTGCATGCCTCGGCTTCGTGCTGAACTACGCAGCGTATTTCGCGGAGATTTTCCGTGGAGGACTGCTGTCGATCGACAAAGGACAGTACGAGGCGGCGCAGGTCCTCGGTTTTAGCAAATGGCAGACAACCAACAAGATTATTTTGCCGCAAATGTTTCGAGTGGCTTTGCCTGCTGTCGCAAATGAATCCATTACTCTCGTAAAAGACACAGCGCTGCTCTATGCGGTTGCCGTCCCAGAGTTGCTTCACTTTGCACAAACGGCTGTGAATCGAGATTTTACCATTGTTCCGTTTTTTATTGCGGGAATCATTTATTTGTTGATGACGCTATTGTTGACGTTGTTCTTTAAGTGGCTGGAGAAAAGGTTCAAATTCGAATAAAGGGCTGGCGCAATATGGAAATCATTCAAGTATCGAATCTAAAGAAATCGTTTGGCAATCAGGAAGTTTTGCGAGATGTCTCGTTTTCGGTGAAAAAGAACGAAGTCGTGGCAGTAATCGGGCCTTCTGGCTCCGGCAAAAGCACGATGCTACGCAGCTTGGTCCATCTGGAGCAGGTGAATGGTGGCAGCATTCGTGTGCAGGATGATTATTTGGTGAAGGACGGCGTTTACGCCAGTAACCAGGAAATCAAGCAGATCACATCAAGAATGGGCATGGTCTTTCAGCATTTTAATCTGTTTCCTCATCTCACAGTAAAAGAAAATCTGGAGATCGCACCACGCGTAGTCAAAGGTGAGGCGCACCAGGACATCCACAGAATGAGTGCAGATCTCTTGGAAAAGGTCGGCCTGTCTGATAAGGCAGACGCGTATCCGGCGAAGCTCTCAGGTGGACAAAAGCAGCGTGTGGCGATCGCCAGAGCACTGATGATGAATCCGCAAATCTTGTTGTTTGACGAGCCTACGTCTGCACTCGATCCCGAACTGACGGGTGAGGTGCTGCAAGTCATCAAGCAGCTTGCCCAGGAGCATATGACGATGATGGTTGTGACGCATGAGATGGGATTCGCGCGCGAGGTGGCGAACCAAATTATGTTTATGGACAACGGGGAATTCGTAGAGTCGGGGACACCAGAGCAATTGTTTACAAACGCTAAATTTGAGCGGACCAAATCTTTTTTGCATCGTGCATTAAAATAGTATGATCAACAACAAATGCCCTCAGTGTCGAGAAGACAGATTGAGGGCATTTTGTATAGACAGGCTACATCACCTGATAGTTCAAGTACCGTTGGCTGATGAACGAATGAAAATGATCACTGAACGAGTCAGCATTTAAAAACGCATTGTAAGCGTAAGGAGTGACCCGACAGTAAACGACCTCTCGTCCATCGTGAAAACGGATGTAGAGGTGGCTTGAAGACAGATCGTAGCGAGCAGCTTTGATCAATTTCGATTCCAGTTCTTTGTAGGTAATTCCTTGGGGTTGATTCTGACGTGGCAGAAATTGGCGGACAAAAGATCTCAATGTACGTGCAAACTCCTTTATCTAAAAATCGGCTTATCTATTTCTACGAGTCTTCATTTTACGCAAAAATTTAGATTCGGAATACAAAAATAGCACACCAATTGCAAAATAGGCTAAGAGAACCGTATTGAGAACGATCATCGGAAAGTCGGCAAGCATGTAAGTGCCTCCTGTTAGAGAGAATGAAGTCACGAATGAAAAGTAACCTGCTCCAAAAAAGTGAAAATTTTCTTTTCGCTTCGTTCTATGGGCCTATAATTTGATTGTGTATAGAAAGGAATGATCATCCGAAAGTATGTAGACTCATGAAAAACGTTGTCGAATATAGTCTATATTACCTATTTTATTATTGTCAATAATTACATAGCACCAAAACTTCTTTCCGCAAATTTCCTTGGTTAACTACCTTGTATCACGAGGTATAGTGTGATAATCTCTAGGCATGTCACGGGGAGGAGATGCTTTTGTGAACAAGGAGTTGTTGAAAGGAAGCATCGATCTATTGCTTCTCTCGCTGATCGCACAGAAAGATCAGTACGGCTATGAGTTGGCCAAGAAGATTCGCGATAAAAGCGATGAGCTGTATGAAATCGGTGAAGGCACACTATACCCTGCCCTAAAGCGACTGGAGACGCAAAAGGCAGTGGAGTCTTACTGGGGGGAAGCCAGCGAAGGCGGACGCCGCAAATATTATCGGATTACCAAGACCGGCCAGGGACTTCTTCAAGACAAGATGAAGGATTGGCAGAGCTTGAGCAGACTCATTTTGCTTTGTAATGAGGGAAGTGAGTAAACAAATGAAGCTCGAAGAGTATGCAGAGCAGGTTGTCAGTCGCTTGCCGTGTTCGAAATGGGAAAAGAAGGATGTCAAAGATGAGCTGATGGATCATTTGAACAGCATGAAAAGTGAGCTCGTCGAAGAGGGCTACGAAGAACAGGAAGCCGTTTTACTGACCATTCAACGATTCGGTACAACGAAAGCAATCAGTCAGCAACTGTCTGAGTCCATGCCGCTTATTGATAAGTACATCCGTAAATGGCTCCTGTCCTTGTTTTTCTTGTATGTAGCTATCTCCAGTTATCTCTTGTTGTTGTCACCGGATCGCTTCCGGCGCAGAGCTTTTACCGTGGAATGGAAGCAAAGGATGCTGGAATACGGCGTCCCGCAATATACGCATCTGTTCCAAAATACGAAACCATTTCAAACTTTGGTGGATTACGTTTTTCATTATGACAATTACAGCTTTGGCACTGTGATGTATAACCTGATTGGCAATGTCATGTTGTTTGTTCCGCTCGGGCTGTTGCTGCCGTTGATATTTATGTCCTTTCAAAGCGTGCATCGCGTGTTTTTTCTCACGCTTTCGACCAGTCTCATCATCGAAGCCTTGCAGCTATTGTTTTCGTTAGGCAGCTTTGATGTCGATGATCTGCTGCTGAATGTACTTGGCGGACTGATTGGCTACGGGATGTTTCGAGTAGGGGCGGCGCTGATCCGAAGACGACGGAACAACAGCAATTTCGATGACGATCTGTCAGCCACATCGTCTTAGTAGGACAAGAAGCGTAAAAGCCTTTTGATTGACCGGGGTCGCACAGTTGTGAGGCGGCCTTGGCAAAGGTTTTGGTAATTTTTTTTGTACATGTACATCGTAATACGATATACATAGTAAATCGATTTAGGAGGTTTTTATGAAACGAATAGCGATTTTCATCATGGTAGTTGTTCTCCTGCTCCAAGTCGTCGTTGGTTGTGAGAGTAATAATGCTATGGAGCAGGTACAGACGAAGCAGCATGCAGATTTTACTTTTGATGTGAAACCGGAGACCTTCGAAATGTTCATCGAGAGAGACGGAGTGAAGGAAAGTGCTTCGGAGCCGATGCCTGCGCGCAAGGTAACGAATGTACAGAAAGGTGAAGAAGAGATTGCCTGGAGCTACCCGGACGAGCAGCTGGATGTCTCGATCAAAAAGAAAGAGGATCATTTGCAAATCACCCTGACCTCCACAGGAACAGAGAGCTTTTCCTGGCCGACAGTAAAAGGCTCAAGCTACATGTTGCCTTTGGGCGAGGGAAAATGGATTCCTGCGGATGACAGCAAGTGGCAGTCGTTTTTAAAAGAAGAGAGTCTTAGCTTTGCCGAGTCTTTTTCCATGCGCTTTTTTGCTGTGAACAAGAGTAAGTATGCGCTGATGTACGTCGTGGACAATTTGTTTAACAACACCGTCGATTTTGCCGTTGATCCGACGATTGCGTTTACGTTTTCACACGAGTTCCCCACGATTAATCCGGACAAGACCTACGGGTTCCGCTTGTATGTCACAGACAACGATCCGGTTAGCGTAGCCGGTGTTTACAAGCAATATGTCAAGGAGCAGGGAGAACTGCTGACCCTGGCGGAAAAGGCCAAAGCCAATCCGAATATCGAAAAGCTTTACGGCGCTCCGCATTTTTACTTGTGGAACAAGAGCTTCTTATCGGTCGACGATGTGAAATGGAATGTGCTGAAAACGAAACTGAATGAGAACTTTATCGGGGCACTTGAGAAAATCTTGGCTTCCAATGGTGAGGATGGAAAAGAGAGCATCCAGCAATTCCGCGAGATTCAGAAGCAGGATTACGTCGCGGATTATCAAAAGAATGCGATCCTAGGCGGGTTGAACTATGCTTTACGTTCCCGTGAGCTTTACAATCCGCAGCTATTTCCACATGTCGATGAAGAGGCAAAGAAAGCGTTTGGAACAGGGATCGATTCGTTGACGGAATCACAGCTGTACGACTTGAACAAAAAGCTGCTGAAGAGCGTGCTGCAGGATGTCGTTCCACCTGTGGAACAGTGGGGGAATGCCGACTCTACTGATCTCTTGAAAGAAATGAAAGCGGCAGGGATTGATCAGGCATGGATAGGTTTGCCGGATTGGACGGCTGCCTACATGAAGCCTTCATTTATCCAAAAGGCGAATGAGACAGGCTATTTGATCGCCAGCTACGATTCCTACCATTCCATTCACAAGGAAGAAAATCCAGATTGGAACACGGCTATTTTCAAGGATAAGAGCTTGTATGAGAATGCGACGATCTCGAAGAAAAATGGAGAGAAAAAAGCTGGTTTTCTCCAGCAGGGCAGATTGCTGAATCCGACCCTATCGCTGCCAAGTGTCAAACAGCGCATGGATGAAATCATGAGGGACGATGTCGCTTTTAACTCGTGGTTTATTGATGTAGATGCAGCAGGAGATTTCAACGATGACTATTCGCCACAGCACACGACGACTGAGGCAGAGGATATGAAGGCGAAGCTCGCGCGTATGGACTATATTCGTAATGAAAAGAAATTGGTCATGGGGTCTGAGACTGGTAATGACTTCGCTAGCCGAAGTATCGCCTTTGCCCATGGCATTGAGACGCCTGTCATCAAATGGGCAGATCCTGACATGCGAAAAAACAAGCAAAGCCCGTATTATGTAGGAGGCTACTGGTCCCCGGCGGGAGAGATTCCGGAACGATACGCCAAACAGGTTCCGATCAAGGAAGAGTACCGCCATGTATACATTGATCCTGCGTATTCATTGCCACTGTACAAGCTGGTGTACAATAACGCGGTAATCACGAGCCATCACTGGGAGTGGGGCAGCCTGAAGATCAAAGGTGAAGTCGGCACCCGTATGCTCAAGGAGCTGCTTTACAATGTACCGCCACTCTATCATTTGGATAAAAAGATGTGGGATGAAAACCAACCATTGATCACGAACTATTTGAAGGTGTGGTCTCCCTTCCACAAAAAAGCGGTGCAGCACGAGATGACTGATTATCGTGTGTTATCCGAAGACAGGCTCGTGCAGAAGGCTGTCTTCGGGGATGATCTGCAAGTGATCGCCAACTTCTCTGAGCAAGATTTCACATACGAGGGGCAAGTGGTGAAGGCCAGGTCAGCGCTTATCATCGACGGGAAAAATATCCAGACCTTCCTTGCTCCTGCGCAGTAGGAACGATTTGAAAAAGGCTGTCCGCGAAAATGAAGCGGCAGTCTTTTTTTGTTAAGGAGTGGGTGGGTATTTCTTGCTTTTCAAATCGTATTGGAGCCGATTGATAAAGTTCATCGAAATCCGGGAATAATGACGTTCCCCCGAACGCACCCAGCCGTAATAGATGGGTTGTTGATAAGGAATATCCAAATCAAGCGTGATTGAATCGGAGTCTTGCAAATGAGGTTCATGAACAAAAGAGTAGTCCAGTCCGATGGTTACCGCGAGATTTTGCCGGATTGCCTTGCGGAGCGCTTCTGTGTTGTTCGACGTAAATAAGATGTCGACAGGACCATAAGTAGCGGCAAAATCCTCTACGAACCATTTGACGTAGTCGTCGTTGTACAGGACGAAGGATTGCCTGCGAAGCTCTTCAGGTGTGACGGAATCCTGGTAGGCAAGTGGAGAGTTTTTGACTACACCAACGACCATTTTTCCCTCTAGCAACTGTTCGAACACCAAGCCGAGGCCCTCGCTCTTTTTGAGCAGGTTCTCATGGATAATGACCAGACCAATGTCCAGCTTGTCCTGAAGAATGTCCTCTAATATTTCCTGTGTTCCTTTTTCTGCAATTTCGGTACGGATGTAAGGATAATCTTTTTTAAAGCTCGCGACGGCATCGACCAAAAGATTCATGGGACCGGGAATCGTGGCGAGCCTCAGCTCTCCGCTCAACGTGTTCGTATAGTTTTGTGCTTCCTCCAAGATCTCCTGAATCTTTCCCAAGGCTTCAAACGCTTTTTTGATGATGATGCGCCCTTCGGGGGTTGGTACCGCTCCAAGACGTGAACGTGTAAAAAGAGTAACGCCGAGCTCTGCTTCCAGACTGGAGAGCGACTGGCTGATGGCGGAGAGGGTCACATGCTTGTTCTGAGCGGCTTTGGTCAGGGAGCCTGCTTTCGCTATTTCTACGATATATTCCAGTTGTTCCAGATGCATTTGGTAAGATCACATCCTTTAGTCGTACTTAAGGAAGGGTAAGTATGTTTACATATTTTTAAATATAAAAGAGTCCTATAATGAAAGCAAGGCAAGAGATCAGGTACAAAAGACATCATAAATGGAGGCGTTTACAATGGCGAGACTCGAAGGGAAAGTAGCGATCATTTCGGGTGGCGGAACAGGAATCGGGAAAACAACAGCGATTCGTTTTGCCAAGGAAGGTGCGAAAGTAGTCGTTACCGATATCAATCTGGAAAGTGCCTCTCAGACGGTAGCTGAAATCAAGGAAGCGGGTGGAGAAGCCATCGCGATTGCGCATGATGTAAGCCGTGAAGAGCAATGGCAGCAAGTAGTGGCAACCACCGTAGAACAATACGAGAAAGTAGATATCCTGTTCAACAATGCAGGCATTTATATCATTAAACCGATGGCAGAGATTACCGTAGAGGAATGGAATCGTCTCATGGCGATTAACGTAACAGGTGTCTTTTTGGGAATGAAGCATGTGATGCCACTCATGGCAAAACAACAAGGTGGTTCCGTCATCAATGCCTCTTCCATCGCTGGGCTTTTTGGTGCGCCGGGTCACGTCTTGTACGGAGCGAGCAAGGGAGCGGTTCGTATCATGTCCAAGGATGCAGCGATGGAGTATGCGGCACAAGGTGTGCGCGTGAACTCGATTCACCCTGGCTATATCGATACAAACATGGTGTCCTATGCTTCGGAAACGACAAAGCATTCCAAAGCAGAGTTGGCACAAGCTACTCCAACAGGCCGACTCGGTACTGTCGAGGATGTAGCCAATATGGTGCTGTTCCTCGCTTCTGACGAGTCTTCCCATGTCACAGGGGCGGAATTCGTCATCGATGGCGGAGCGACAGCGAGATAAAACGGTACGAATACCAATTTCGAAAATAGGAGGAGTTATCCATGAGACTGGAAAACAAAGTAGCGATCGTAACAGGTGGAGCAAGTGGAATCGGTGAAACGACCGTCCGTCTCTTCGCAAAAGAAGGGGCGAAAGTAGTGATTGCTGACTTCTCCCCACGTGGCAATGAATTGGCGGAAGAGCTGAATCAAGCAGGCTTTGATGCGTTGTTCGTGAAAACGGACGTAACGAAAGAAGACGATGTGAAAAACATGGTGAGTACCACTGTAGAAAAGTACGGAAAGGTAGACATTTTGTTTGCCAATGCGGGTATCGCGAAAGACGCACCTGGTCATCTGTTGAGCATGGATGATTGGCAAAGAACGATTGATATCAATCTGACCGGCGTGTTCTTGTGTGATAAATACGTCATCGAGCAAATGCTGGCGCAAGGAACTGGCGGCGCGATTGTCAACTGCGGCTCGATCCATAGCCATGCCGGAAAAGCAGGTGTGACAGCATACTCTTCTGCCAAAGGTGGCGTGAAGCTCCTGACCCAGACACTGGGACTTACGTATGCGAAGGAAGGGATTCGCGTAAATGCGGTCTGCCCGGGCTACATTGATACACCACTGATTGCTGGGCGCAATGAAGCCTTGAATGAGCACCTGATCGGATTGCATCCGATGGGACGTTTGGGTAAACCAGAAGAAGTCGCCAAGGCTGTTCTGTTCCTTGCCAGTGACGATGCTTCCTTTGTCACCGGGACAAGCCTGCTGGTCGACGGCGGTTATACCGCGCAATAAAAAGATCTTTCTCCTCGCGTAGAATTGTCTACTCGGGGAGATTTTTTTTTGCAAGACCACATCGGACAAATGCCCTCAACCATCGTCCAAGCGGGCGCAAAACCGTTCGAATATGATGGAAATAAGCGATTACGCAACGGGGAGGGAGGAGTTTTGCCGACTTTTGTGGGGAAGGTGACCATTACCAATAATGTCGGGAATATCAACTTTGGCGATACGGCAAACAACTCTCCGAAAAGCGTAACTAAAGCGTTTTCCGGTTCGGGTGGAAACAATAGCGGCAACGTAGTGAAGGTCATCAATGAAAATAGCCAAACCAATACATGGGTGGGTTCAGGAGCGGCTGGAATGAAGACAGTGAAGACAAAGAAACGGG
>NZ_AKIX01000094.1:0-41571 GCF_000282075.1 Brevibacillus sp. BC25 | reverse complement strand
GAGTATTCATGGTAAGGTAAAGCCAGTTGGGGGTGTAGTCGCGAAGGTAGAGGCCGCCAAACAAGCGGGAGCGACCAGAGTCATCATTCCACAGGAAAACTGGCAAAGCATTTTTGCAGACATGAAAGGGATTGAAATCATACCAGTGTCCACTGTCACTGAGGTAATCGAGCTGGCTGTACCGCAAGTTGCCATGCAAGAAGAAGAGGCGACGGGATTTACTTTGCAAATCCCAGCAGAGGATCTCGCTTCCTCTCCGCTATCACTGTAACAGTCGGGTATGCTCGCAAATTAGACATCGGATTGTGTTTGCGCTACAATGGAAAAAAGCTTCTGCTTGCAATGAGCCTGAGGCCTTGCCCGGCCTGAAACGAGCTCCACAAAAAATGATGCGTATGATCTTTTTTGTCTCGTTTTTTTGGGCCGGGCGGGCGTTTGAAAAACGGCTTTGAGGGCCGTTTTTGTCTGTTATTAGGCTCTTTGTAAGAGGGTAGATCAACAAGGAGAGGTGCATCCGCTTGGGCGAACGTTCCGGTAAACGAGAATTACCGCTTCTCCCGTTGCGAGGATTGCTTGTTTATCCGACAATGGTACTCCATTTGGACGTTGGACGGGAAAAGTCCATCCGCGCATTGGAGCAAGCCATGGTAGACGATAACAAGATTTTGCTTGCGACACAGGAAGAGGTCCATATAGAAGAGCCAGATGCTGAGCAAATCTACAGTATTGGTACCGTTGCGCGTGTGAAACAAATGCTGAAGCTGCCGAATGGGACAATCCGTGTATTGGTAGAAGGCTTGCAACGCGCGAAAATCGAGGAGTATCTTCAACAGGAAGATTATTTCGTCGTGTCGATTACATATTTGCAAGATGAAAAAACAGAGCAAAACGAAGTGGAAGCTTTAATGCGTTCCTTGCTGGGCCACTTTGAGCAGTACATCAAGCTGTCCAAAAAGGTTTCTCCAGAGACGCTAACCTCTGTGCAGGACATTGAGGAACCAGGACGTTTGGCGGATGTGATTGCTTCGCATTTGCCGCTCAAGATGAAGGATAAACAAGAAATTTTGGAGACGACCAACATCAAGGAACGTCTCGAAATTCTTTTAACCATTTTGAACAACGAGCGCGAGGTACTTGAGCTGGAGCGCAAGATCGGCAACCGCGTGAAGAAACAGATGGAGCGCACGCAAAAGGAATATTACCTGCGTGAGCAAATGAAGGCTATCCAAAAAGAGCTGGGCGACAAGGACGGACGCCAAGGCGAAGTAGATGAGCTGCGTGCTCAGCTCGAAAAATCGGACGCTCCTGAGCGGATCAAAACGAAGATCGAGAAGGAGCTCGAGCGTCTGGAGAAGATGCCGGCGACTTCTGCGGAAGGCTCGGTCATCCGTACGTATATCGATACCTTGTTTGCGCTGCCGTGGACGAAAACGACAGAAGATAATCTGGATATTCATCATGCACAGCAAGTTCTCGATGAAGATCATTACGGCTTGGATAAACCGAAGGAGCGCGTCTTGGAGTATTTGGCAGTACAAAAGCTGGTAAACTCCATGCGTGGACCGATTCTTTGTCTGGTAGGCCCTCCGGGTGTCGGAAAAACGTCTCTGGCCCGTTCCGTAGCGCGTGCAATCGGGCGCAATTTCGTTCGTATTTCCTTGGGTGGAGTACGCGACGAAGCAGAGATTCGCGGACACCGCCGCACGTATGTAGGTGCTCTCCCAGGGCGAATCATACAAGGAATGAAGCAAGCTGGTACGATTAATCCTGTCTTTTTGCTGGATGAGATCGACAAGCTCGCGTCTGATTTCCGTGGAGACCCTGCGTCTGCACTGCTCGAAGTACTCGATCCAAACCAAAATGATAAATTCAGTGACCACTATATCGAAGAGACCTATGATTTGACGAACGTCATGTTTATTACGACCGCAAACAGTCTCGATACGATTCCGCGTCCGCTTTTGGACCGGATGGAGGTCATCTCAATTTCCAGCTATACCGAACTGGAAAAGCTGAACATTTTGCGTGATTACCTCTTGCCGAAGCAAATGCAGGATCACGGTCTGGGCAAAGATAAGCTGAAAATGAACGACGATGCGATGCTAAAGCTCGTTCGTCTGTACACGCGAGAAGCGGGTGTTCGCAACCTCAATCGCGAAGCAGCCAACGTATGCCGCAAAGCTGCCAAGCTGATCGTGAGCGGTGAGAAGAAGCGTGTCATGGTTACGGTTAAGACGTTGGAGGCACTCCTCGGCAAACCGCGCTACCGCTATGGACTGGCGGAGAAAAAAGATCAAGTCGGCTCCGTTACGGGTCTGGCTTGGACACAAGCAGGCGGAGATACGCTGAATGTAGAAGTCAGCATTTTGCCTGGAAAAGGAAAGCTCACCCTGACAGGGAAACTGGGTGATGTCATGAAGGAATCTGCGCAGGCTGCATTCAGCTATATTCGCTCCCATGCAGATCAGTGGGGAATTGATCCGTCCTTCCACGAGAAGAACGATATCCACATCCACGTTCCAGAAGGGGCGATTCCAAAAGACGGTCCGTCTGCTGGGATTACTATGGCAACCGCACTCGTATCCGCCCTCACGAAAATCCCTGTGAAAAAGGAAGTGGGGATGACTGGGGAGATTACGTTGCGAGGTCGGGTTCTACCAATTGGCGGGCTGAAAGAAAAGTGCATGTCTGCTCACCGTGCAGGTTTAACCACGATCATTTTGCCAAAAGAAAACGAGAAGGATATCGAGGATATCCCGGAGAGCGTACGCGGTGAACTGACATTCTATCCAGTTGATCATTTAGATGAAGTGCTGCGTCACGCGCTAACTAAACAGCCAGTAGGTGACAAAGCATGAAAGTAACATCATCAGAGTTTATTATCAGCGCGGTTGGACCAAAGCAGTATCCGACTGATGGTCTCCATGAGATCGCGCTGGTAGGGCGATCTAACGTAGGAAAATCATCATTGCTTAATAAAATGATGAACCGCAAAGGGCTTGCCCGGATCAGTTCTCGTCCGGGTAAAACCCAGACATTAAACTATTTCCGTGTGAATCAAATGCTCTACTTCGTTGACTTCCCGGGTTATGGGTATGCAAAAGTAGCGAAGACGATCAAGGAACAATGGGGAAAAATGATCGAGGGCTATTTGAAAAACCGGGAAGAGCTTCGCTTCGTTATTCAACTAGTCGATATTCGTCATGCTCCAAGTAAAGACGACGTTGCGATGTACGATTGGTGTAAGCAAATCGGGATCCCTACCGTAGTCGTAGCGACGAAAGGTGATAAAATCGCTCGCGGGCGTTGGCTACAGCATACGAAGATCATCCGTCAAAGCTTGAATTTGCGAGGGGATGATACGATCATTGTATTTTCCTCGGAGACAGGTCAAGGCAAGGATGAACTGTGGGCAGAAATCATGCGTCGTATCCGTGCTGGCGAGGAAATGGCCAGGGAGGCTACTAAGGCTGAGGAGACTGCTCCAGCCAATGAGTAATTCTTAAACCCAATTCGTCGTGGGGAAGGGAGCATCTGAGTGAGCGGGAGTGCTTGCTTTGCTGTACGTGGTGTGATCGAAGGCTTTTATGGAACACCTTGGACACATGAAGAGCGGCTGGATATGATCGACTTTTTGCACCGACATGATTACAACGCGTATTTCTACGCCCCAAAAGATGACGAGTATCTGCGAGAACGATGGATGGAGCCACTTCCTGCAAAAGCCAATCAACAGTTAGATGAGCTGATCCAGCGGGCACAAACTCGCAACATGCAGTTTATTTATTGCTTGGGACCTGGGCTCAGCATGGAATATACGAATTGTCAGCACTTGGAGCTGTTGGGCAGGAAGTATCGGGATTTGTATGATCGCGGTGTGCGTTACTTTGCGCTATTGTTCGATGATATCCCCATGCATCTGTTGCATGAGAAGGATGTAGCCGAGTTTGTCCATTTGGCGGAGGCGCATGCCCGTACGACGCTTTATGTGTGGGATTTGATACGCAACTGGGGCGATCCAGTCAAGCTGGTTGTCTGTCCTACACAATACAATGGGATTGGAAAAGAAGCGTACATCATGTACCTGGGCCAGCATTTGCCGCCAGAAATCGATTTGTTCTGGACGGGACGATTCGTCTGCTCACCCTACCTGACGGACGGCGATGCGATTCGCTTTCAGGAGTACACGGGTCATCAGCCATTTTATTGGGACAACTACCCGGTGAATGATTTGGCCATGGCGAACGAACTACATATCGGTCCATTACGTCACCGTGACCCTGACCTGTGGCAATACGCAGCAGGCTATGTGGCGAATGCGATGTCTAGATCAGAATGCTCGAAGATTCCTTTGATTACGACGGCAGCTTATTTGCGAGATCCGATCGGCTACGATCCTGATAGAGTATGGAAACAAGCCGTAGAGGAAGTAGCGGGACAAAAGGATGCAGATGCTTTCTTCACCTTTGCGGATAACGTGCAAAGCTCGTTTTTATGCGAGGTGGAATCGCCGCGATTGCTAGAAGCTATTCTGACCTTCCGCTTTCATTTTTTGCAGGGAGATCGGCAAAAAGCCATTGCTGACTTGACGGCTCTTTTTCAGAAGATGGAGGCTGCGGCAGACAAGCTGTTGGCAGGAATGACGAATCAGAAGCTTGCAGAAGAAACGAGGCCGTGGGTGGAGAAGTTCCATCTATGGTCCAAGGTCGGTCTGTCGGCAGTCGAACTCATTGATCATGGGACAAGAGGGCGACTCCCACAAGCAGCGTATCATTTGCTCCGACTAAAGCAGTGGCTCAAACGAACGGAGCGTTACCCGCAAGAAGTATGCGGACCGGTCATGCAGCTTTTTGTGGATGCGGTAATGCTAGAGGTCAAGAAGAGCTCATAAAAAAAGTTCCTTTCCCGCAGGGGAGAAGGAACTTTTTTACTTTTCGCATCAGGCGGATTCACGACCGTCATTTGGTTTTCTTTGACGGAAACTCCGCAACCATTCTTGAATCGGCAGCTCAGCGAGAATCATGCCGGTGAAAATTAGGAGACATCCGGTCAACTGTCTTCCACTTAATACTTCATGAATAAAGACGTATGAGGTGAGTGCAGCAAATACGGGTTCCAAAGCGAAAATGAGAGCGACCCGCGTCGAGCTGGTTTGTTTTTGTAGGGCCGTCTGCGCGAGAAAGGCCAGTGCCGTGGCGAAAATAGAAGTGATGATCAAACCAAAGGCCACCTCGGGAATGAACAAGATCGCCGGATCAAAAGCACGACTCCAATCCTCAAAGAAAAAGGCGTACAGCCAGCTCATAACACCTACCGTGCCTAATTGCGTAATGGCAAGGGGCAATGCCGCAAAACGAGGTGCATATTTGCCGGTAGAGACGATTTGCATGGCGAAGCAGATTGCACCGAAGAATACCAGGGCATCACCGAGATTAAAGGAGAACGACTGGTTCTGTGTCAGCAGATACAAGCCGAACGCTGCTAGAATCACGCCAACGATAGCGAAAGGCTTGACACGCTCACGCAAGAGCAAGAACGAGAAGAGCGGCACCAATACGACGGATAAACCAGTGATAAAGCCAGCTTTGGACGGCGATGTATACAAAAGTCCCACAGTCTGTAAGGCGTATCCCAGACAGAGCCAAAAACCGAGGATGACGCCTGCACGAAGCAGTGGCCCTCTCCATTCATAGGTCTGCCCACGATGACGATTGCGGATGAAATAGATGATCAATAAAAATAACGCAGCAATGGTAAAGCGTACGGCGTTAAACGTATTGGGAGGCAGCGATGCGATTGCCTGTTGTACGATCAAAAACGTAGTTCCCCAGATAACTGCGACGAGGAGCAGCGTTATGTCTGCCATCCAAGGTTTTCTCAAAGCTTCTTTCCTCTCCTTTCTGACATTTTCGCAATTTTTCTTCTGTTTTCATGTATAGCCGACATCATAAGGGATTCCCGGAAGGAACGCAAGCGGATTATATAGGATATACGCAAAGTACACTCCGTTAATAAACTTTTCACAATTACTCTTATCCGATTCAGGACATAATGATATAATAATAGTGCATTTTACATATGCCGCTAACAGGTTTGTTATTCTGGGAGGACATTATGGATATTCTTTTGCTGGGTTTAAACTACAAAACAGCTCCTGTCGAAATTCGCGAAAAGTTTACATTCAGCGACGATGGAACAGCACGCGCTCTTCATCTTCTCTCCCAGACGAAGAGTATCGCAGAATGTATCATCCTGGGGACGTGCAACCGGACGGAAATTTACGTCGTTTGCGACCAGGCGAATATTGGCCGAGACTACACTCGCCGTTTTTTGGCGGAATGGTTCGGCGTGGAGAAAGAACAATTTAAGGATCATCTCTATATAAAAGAGAACGAACAGGCAATCGAGCACTTGTTCCGCGTCTCTTCCGGTCTTGATTCGATGGTAATGGGAGAAACACAAATCCTCGGACAAGTCCGGGATGCGTTCCTGTTGGCGCAGGAGCGTCAAACGACAGGGACTGTCTTTAACACCTTATTCAAGCAAGCGATTACGTTCGCCAAGCGTGCCCATACAGAGACAGCGATTGGACAAAATGCGGTTTCTGTTAGCTACGCTGCTGTCGAACTGGGGAAAAAGATCTTCGGTTCCTTCGCAGGGAAGTCTGTCCTGATCGTCGGAGCGGGCAAAATGAGTGAGCTGACCGCCAAGCACCTGCACGCAAATGGATCGGAACGCGTCATGGTAGCGAATCGTACATTGGAGCGAGCGCAGCTTTTGGCAGAAAAGTTCAAGGGTGACTCCTGTACGATGGAGCAGCTGCCAGAGGCACTGCTCACAGCAGACATCGTCATCAGCTCGACCGGAGCTACAGGTTATGTCCTCGGCAAAAAAGAACTGGCTCCGATCATGAAACAACGGAAGCATCGTCCGTTGTTCATGGTGGATATCGCAGTTCCTCGCGACCTGAATCCTGACTTGCATGATCTTGATAACGTATTTTTATATGATATTGACGATCTCGAAGGCATCGTTGCGAGTAACGTTGCAGAACGTTCTCGTGAAGCGGAACGTCTGGATGTCATGATTCAAGAAGAGATTGTGGCATTCACGACCTGGTACCAGACGCTTGGAGTGGCGCCACTCATCGCTGCACTGCGTGACAAGGCAAACACGATTCAAAGCGAAGCGATGCGAAAAATCGAAAACAAGCTGCCGAACCTGTCTGAGCGGGAGATGCACATCATCCGCAAGACAACCAAGGGCATTGTCAATCAATTGTTGCACGATCCGGTCGTGCGTTTAAAAGAAATGGCAGCTACCAAAGATGGGGAAGAAGTGCTGGATATTTTCGAGAAAATGTTTGCGTTGGAGGAGATCCTGGAGCGAAAAGAACAGGAAGCAATCTGGTCTAACGATAAAAATAAACAGACATCTTCTTCTCGGGAGCAAGTATTGGCTTCCCGGTTCCCTGACTAAGCTGACCTAACAATCTATCTGCTACTGTTAGAAACCGATTGGGAAAGTGGGGGAGAGAGTACATGGCCGAGGTGAGATGGATCTACGACTTGACGATCTTTCTCTACGCTGCAAGTGTTCTCTTCTATTTTAACGACTTCTTGCAAAGCAACCGGAAAGTCAATCGTCTGGCTTTCGGGTTGCTTGTTGTCGTTTGGGCCTTGCAAACCGCATTTTTTGTCTCGCAAGCAGTCATGAAGGGGTATTTTCCAGTCATTACGCTGTTTGAGACGCTCTTTTTTTATTCATGGGTGCTGGTAGGCTTGTCGCTTACCATTCACTATTTTTTTCGGATTGATTTGCTGGTTTTTTTTACTAATATTATCGGATTCGTCGTGCTCGTCATGTCGATGTTTTTGCCGGAAACGCCGATTGAGGCTGTATCGAGTATCTTGACCTCTGAGCTATTGTTGACACATGTGACACTGGCCATGTTCAGCTACGGGGCGTTCTCGCTCTCCATGATCTTCTCGGCCATGTACTTGCTTCAGCACAAAATGCTCAAGGAAAGACGCTGGTCCCCGTTGCTCAGGCGGTTGCCTAGCCTCGATCAATTGGAAGGCTACGCGTATCGAATGAACATGCTGGGTGTACCGATGCTCTTGCTCTCGATTGTATTAGGGATCATTTGGGGTAAAATGGTTTTGCCGGAGAAATTTCTGCTAGATTCAAAAGTAGTGCTCTCCACGCTGGTTCTTGCGATTTATTCGCTATGGCTGTACCAACGCTATCGGGATACGGTGCAGATGCGCAGACTCGCGCAGTGGAACGTCTTGGCGTTTTTGTTACTGCTTATCAATTTTTTAGGCTTCACTACTTCTACATTTCACGACTGGTGGTAGGGGCTGTTTATCAAGGAGGCTGTCATGGGAAAATGGAGAGTGGGAACGCGTCGAAGCAAATTGGCGCTCACCCAAACGAATTGGGTCGTAGATAAACTGAAGGGGTTCGCACCTGAGGCTGATTTTGAATTGCATGAAATCGTGACAAAAGGCGATCGAATCCTCGATGTGACCTTGTCCAAAGTAGGCGGAAAAGGATTGTTTATTAAAGAAATCGAGCAATCCTTGTTCGATAGGGAAACCGATTTTGCAGTACACAGCTTGAAGGATATGCCGGCTGAATTGCCAGAGGGCTTGGTAATCGGCGCGATTCCAAAGCGTGTTGATCCCCGAGATGTCCTGCTTTCCAAGGACGGCAAGACATTGGATGAATTACCACAAGGAGCTTTGGTAGGGACCAGTAGCTTGCGCCGTTCTGCACAAATTCTCGCACATCGCCCTGACATTCAGATCGAATCTCTGCGTGGAAATATTGATACGCGCATACGCAAGCTGGAGGAAGGAAATTTTGATGCGATCATCCTCGCTGCAGCTGGACTTGAGCGCGTGAATTTTGAAGGGAACATCTCGCAGTTCCTGCCTGTTGAAATCAGCTTGCCAGCTGTCGGTCAAGGTGCGCTTGCCATCGAGTGTCGTGCAGACGATGAGGAGACACTCGCTCTCTTGAAGCAGTTTGATGACGCACTGACGCGTTTGGCGGTAACGGCAGAGCGCAGCTTCCTGCATAAACTCCAAGGAGGCTGCCAGGTGCCGATTGGCGCATATGCGACAATTGGTGAGAACAATGAAATTACTTTGACCGGAATGGTTGGCTCCCCAGATGGGAAGCAAATGTTCAAAAACACGGCGACTGGCCAAGATCCGCTAGCGCTGGGGATTCAAGTGGCGGAAGCCCTTCTGGCGCAGGGAGCGGGAGAGGTACTTGCGCAAGTCTTGCGGGAGAATGAGCAATGATTGTCCACGGATCGCACAAGCCGCTAACTGGCAAGTGCATCATGGTCACGCGGGCGAGAAGTCAAGTTCGCGAGCTCGTTGAACATATCGAGCGGTTGGGTGGAGAAGCGTACGCATTTCCCCTGTTAAAAATGATACCGCCGACGGACACTGCCAAGCTCGACGAAGCCATCACCCAGTTGCCAACATACGACTGGGTGGTCTTCACGAGTGTGAATGGCGTACGTTTCTTTTTGGAGCGTATGCGCGAGCTCGGGGTAGGACTCGAAGCGTTCACTGGCAAAATTGCTGCGGTCGGTCCGAAGACGGCCAAGGCGCTTGAGCATCACGGACTCGAAGTAGCTGTCATCCCGTCTGATTACGTGGCGGAGGGCTTGCTGTCGAGCTTGTATGATCAACTGCTTCCTGGTCAGCGCATTCTGCTGCCTCGTGCAGATATTGCCCGCAAGGCACTACCAAAGGAGTTGGCTCGCTTGGGACTTGCTGTGACAGAGGTAGACGTGTATCACACTGTCATTGATGCAGAGCAGGCTCCAGATGCAGCGGAAAAGCTCCAGCAAGGTCTCATCGATATCATCTTGTTTACCAGTTCTTCAACGGTGACGCATTTTATGGCAGCGATGGAGCCTTATGCATCGTTTGACTGGCTCAAGCGCGCTCAGATCGCCTGTATCGGACCAATAACGGCCGATACAGCAAAACAAAACGGGCTTTCTGTTCATGTGGTAGCGAGTGAGTACACCGTGGAAGGATTACTAGCAGCTATCATAGAGAATCTGGGAGGGAATCGACATGGCACAAACATTTGACCGTCATCGCCGTCTTCGCAAAAGCGCGGCTATGCGCAATCTGGTGCGGGAGAACCACGTACGGGTGGAAGACTTGATTTATCCGTTGTTCGTAGTGGAAGGAACCGGTATTAAGAATGAGATTCCGTCCATGCCAGGCGTGTATCAGCTCTCCCTGGACACATTGGCCGAAGAGATGAAGGAAATCGTAGCTCTGGGAATTCAGGCTGTTTTGATGTTTGGGGTACCAACACATAAAGACGCATGCGGAACAGAGGCGTACAATGATGATGCGATTACCCAGCAGGCGATGCGTCTGATCAAGGAAGCCCATCCGGAAATGCTCGTGATTGCAGATACATGTCTGTGTGAATACACCGATCATGGTCACTGTGGTGTGATTCACGAAGGCGAAGTCGTGAATGACGAAACATTGAAGCTTTTGGGTCAGACCGCCGTTTCCCAAGCAAAAGCTGGAGCAGATATCATTGCTCCTTCCAACATGATGGACGGTTTCGTGATTGCAATCCGTGAAGCTTTGGACGAGGCTGGTTTTGAACACATTCCGATCATGTCCTATGCGGTGAAATACGCTTCTGCCTTCTACGGGCCGTTCCGCGATGCGGCAGGCTCGACTCCACAATTCGGCGATCGCAAAAGCTATCAAATGGACGCGGCCAATGCACGGGAAGGTCTGCGCGAGGCAGCTTCCGATGTAAAAGAAGGAGCTGACTTCTTGATCGTGAAGCCAGGTCTTGCCTTCATGGACATGGTTCTCCGTCTGCGTGAGAACTTCAACCTGCCGATCGTGGCTTACAATGTGAGTGCAGAGTATTCTATGGTAAAAGCGGCAGCTCTGAATGGCTGGATCGATGAAGAGCGTATCGTTATGGAAACATTGGTTGGTTTCAAGCGCGCAGGTGCAGATTTGATCATTACGTACCATGCAAAAGATGTTGCAAAATGGCTGGCGAGGTGAGCACGAGATGAATAGAGAAAAATCTACTCAGTTATTTGCAGAAGCACAGCATTACATACCAGGCGGAGTAAACAGTCCGGTTCGTGCCTTTAAGAGTGTCGGAGGCAATCCTGTTTACATCGCAAAAGGAGAAGGCTCCCGCATTTTTGATGTGGATGGAAACAGCTATATTGACTACATCGGCTCGTGGGGTCCATTGATCTTGGGTCATGCGCATCCGCGTGTCCTCGCAGCGATTACGGAAGTAGCTGCGCTTGGAACCAGCTTCGGCGCACCGACTGAGCGGGAAACAGAAATGGCAAAGCTCGTTTGTGAGATCGTGCCGTCTGTAGAAGTCGTGCGCATGGTGAACTCCGGTACAGAGGCGACGATGAGTGCTCTGCGTCTCGCGCGTGGCTATACCAGACGCAACAAAATCATGAAGTTCGAAGGCTGCTACCATGGTCATGCCGACAGCCTGTTGATCAAAGCTGGTTCTGGTGTGGCTACACTCGGGCTTCCAGACAGCCCAGGCGTACCAGAAGGAACAGCACACAACACGATTACGGTTCCTTACAATGATCTGGAAAGCGTCAAACTGGCATTTGAATCGTTTGGCGATGATCTGGCAGCAGTCATTGTGGAGCCAATCGGCGGCAACATGGGGGTCGTTCCTCCACAGCCAGGCTTCCTCGAAGGACTGCGTGAAATTACAGAGAAACATGGGGCACTGCTGATTTTCGATGAAGTCATGACTGGCTTCCGTGTAGCATTGGGCGGTGCACAAGAGCTGTACGGCATTACTCCGGATTTGACAACGATGGGGAAAGTTATCGGCGGTGGCTTGCCAGTTGGTGCATACGGTGGCAAACGGGAGATCATGCAGCAAGTGGCTCCAGCAGGACCAATCTATCAGGCAGGAACGCTGTCGGGTAATCCTTTGGCAATGGCAGCAGGCTTGACTACCTTGCAAGAGCTCAGTAAACCAGGCTCTTACGAACGCTTGGAGAAAATGTCCGCTCGTTTGGCTGAAGGCTTGGCTGACAATGCCAAGAAGCTGGGCATTCCGTACACGCTCAATCGCGTAGGCTCCATGGTTTGCCTGTTCTTCACGGAGACACCGGTTATCAACTATGAAACAGCGAAAACATCCGATCTGGAGCGTTTCTCCGCGTACTTTAGCTATCTGCTGGAGGAAGGCATCATGATCCCGCCGTCCCAGTTTGAGGGTATGTTCGTTTCCTTGGCACATACTGATGAAGATATCGAACGGACGATTGAAGCAAGCTACAGAGCGATGAAAAAAGCGTTTGAATAAAGAATGAAAAGAAGAAGCACTTCCTTGCTGATGCAGGAGGTGCTTTTTTTGATTTTTTTTGCAGGATTTTTCCACCCCCTGTCAAAATACGAAGGAAAATGCAGATGATGAGGTGGAGACATGGAAGGGATGATTGTTCACGTACCGCAAAAGCATCTGGTTGGTCTTAGCTTCTCTGGTTCCTTTCCGATGCTTGTCGAGTACATGCCAAAGCTGTGGGAGACCTTTTTGAAGCGCCAGGATGAGATTCCTCTCGTGATTTCACCAGATGTTCGTTACGACATCAGCGACGAGAATCGGACGTACCAAATGTATACCGAGTACATTGTGGTGGAAGTAGAGCGTTTTGAGCATATCCCTGAGGGCATGGTGGGTTTCACCATTCCAGCGAAGACATACGTCCGCTTTACCCACACAGGGCCGATGGAACAGGTCCAAAACACGTATCACAGTTTGTTTGGTTGGCTAAACGCAAGCGCCCATCAGGTAGATGAGAATGCTCTTCGAATGGAGCGCTACGATCAACGGTACGTTCCTTCTGTGCATGAGTCTGCTCGGGTCGAGAACACGTACGAAATTTTAATCCCGCTTCGGTAAAAGAACAGCGAAGCAGCACCTCTAAACGGCCAACACCTTTTATACCCAAAAGCGGGAGGTGTTGGCCGTTTGGTTTCACCAATTGGAATCCAGACTCGTATACTGTATAAAACAGGACAGGGGTGACAAGTGTGGTGAAATTGAAATGGCGTTATCAAAAGCACTTGCGCAAGCGTTACGGTCGGTTGATTTGGAGTGTTCGCAAACGGAAAAATCGGAAAGGATACTTTAAATCGAATGTCTGGGCACATCATCGCACGAGTTATCGTATTCTTGTCGCTAACGAATACATCGCTGCACACTTAGCCAAAAAACTCGGGTTACCCGTTGCAAAAGTATTACAGGCTCGTGTAAAAGGACCACGAGGGTACATTAAGCGCGGTCTTGTCTCTGTCACAGCCAATGCCAAAAAGGTTATTCCTTGGAAAAAGGCGAAGTCTTACGTAAAGAAAAAACCGCAAAAGTATATCAAGAATGCCAAAAAATTAGCACGTTTGGTTGCTTTCGATGCATGGATTCTTAACCCGGACCGTTCGAATCGCAACTTGATTCTCTACCGAAGAAAATCATGGAAGAAATACAAATGGTATGGCATCGATCACGGCATATCATTGTTTGGCAATCCTGATAAATGGAATCTTCGCAGAGCAAAGAAAAAGTTCTCCTGTAAAAAAGCATACAAATTTTGCTTGCATACCGGGGACAAAAAGAAGCAACGAATTCCCTACGGATTGAGACGGTTCACGCGGGAAAATCGAAAGCAGCTTGACAAGATAGTGAAAGAAATCCAATCTTTGCCTACTTCAGAAATCAAAAAAGCGATTAAAAGAGTACCAAAAGGGTGTTTGAAAAAGTCCGAAAAAAAATTCATCCAAAAAGTATTGCAATGCAGACGCAAGCAAATGAAAAAAGCGGTGAAGCGGGTATCGAAGCGTTTTGCTTAAATGTCCAGCGACTTGTCCAAAAAACAACCCAGCTCATCCATGATAGACTGCAAGACTTGTAAGGAAAGGTCAACCTGCAGACCGATGTCTAGGGAGTGGTTTGCGTTTTGTGGCAGATACCGATGAATATTTGGCTTGGAAGTAATGATTCTTTCGAGAGTAGGCTGATGGTAGTGGGGATCGGCAGTACCTGAGACGAGAAAGACATTTTGCTCCAGCGCAAGCAAGTCTGCCACGACCAAATCCTCCCTCAGCAACGGAGTCAACAGGATCGCAGACGAACGGGAAAAACGAGGTTCCTTGAGCAAAGAACATGCAATCGGAACTGTTCCGAGTGATTTCCCGAGAAAGAAAACACGTTCATACTCCTGCTGATCTAGTACTTGGGAGACAACCGTTTGCATATCCTCGCTGATCCAAGCGCTGCGTTTTGCGAATGAGCTGGTTTCGAAATCAGGGATGTCTTTTCCATACGCAGCGTGCACATGGACGAGATCGATCTGTTTGCTCAATAAAAGCATGGTAGAATAATACAGATAAGGCCTGTCGAACGAATAGCTGGCTCCGGGGAAGAAAAAACAGACGGAGCAAGAGGGCGTCTGATTTGCCTGAATGTGCGTGTACTTCATTTCTCTCCCGTCCCTGACGATCACGGAACCTGTTTTTGGGTATACCATCTACTAGCTACACCTCTTTCATGTTCTTTGGAACAAGGGTTATTTTCAAATCGTAAGGGCCAGCAGCACTTTTTGACAAGAAGTAAACAAACAGTAAAGGAGTATGATTCGATGAAAAAGGAAGTCCAACTGAGTAACGGCATCAAAATAGCCTATGTAGAAGAAGGAACAGGGGAGTCGCTTGTTTTGATCCACGGTTTTTGCGGGAGCTCATCTTACTGGCATAAGCTAGTTCCGCTCTTGTCTAAAACGCATCGTGTCATTGCAATCGATTTGCGTGGGCATGGAAACAGCTCGGCCCATGATGAACCGTATTCGATAGAGCGCTTTGCAGACGATCTGGCTTTGTTTGTAGATGAGCTGGGTTTAGCGAAGATTCATCTGTTTGGACATTCGCTCGGCGGCTATGTGACCTTGGCTTTTGCAAATCAATACGAGGACAAGCTAGCGAGCTTTGGCTTGGTCCATTCGACGCCATATCCGGATGACGACGCTGCCAAAGCCAATCGGGATAAAGGCGCAGACAACATCCGCCAAAATGGCATGGAACCGTTTATCAAAGCCCTCGTACCGAAGCTGTTCGCACCTTCTCATATCGAGACGATGAGAGAAGAAGTCCAGCTAGCAAAAGAAATTGGCTTTGCGACAAGCCCGGTTGGAGCCGTCCAAACATTAATCGCTATGCGTGATCGAGCGGATCGCAATCATGTGCTGCAAGAAACGACGTTACCTGTGCTATTAGTCGCAGGAACAGAGGACCAGATCATTCCTGCTGAAAAAACTTTTACAGTAGATAAAAATAACGTCGAACAAGTGCTGTTGCCTGATGCTGGGCATATGGGCATGGTTGAATCACCAGAGAAAATGGCTGAAGCCTTCAAGAGCTTTCTAAACAGAAAGTAAACAAATATCACACCATAGTCCTAGCAAATTTTGCTATAATGAAAACGTTATCCTATTTATTTTTACATAGACGAGAGGGGAAATTATCATGAAAAAGGCACGTCGGATTACGATGACGGCGTTTGCATCTATCGTATTTGCATCGCTGATGTCTTCCTCAGCATTTGCAGCACCATTGCATCCCGTACAGCACACTGACTGGATGGTGAAAAAGGCAATTGTATCAGCGGGTCAAAATGGCGATCTTGCTTTGGATCGTGCCGTGACTCTCGCGGAGGCTACTGTTGTTTTCTCCAAATTGAAAGAGGCAAAACTGGGAGCAGCCGCTAAAGGTGCTCATTGGTCTACTCCTTACTTCGACTGGGCAAAGAGCCAAGGTGCTCTTACACAAGACGACTATAAAAACCCTGCGCAAGCCGTAACGTCTGCCAAGCTGACACAAATGGCTGACAAACTGGGCTACAAAATGAAGCTCGACAACAAAGCTACTGTAACGCGCGGTGAATTTTTCCAGGCATTGGGTGATGCGGCTACCACGCATGTAACGATTGCACACACTAACGATACACACGGTCATATTCAAGAAGACAAGAACCAAAAAGAATTCGGCTTTGCCAAAATCGCAACCTTGCTCAAGGAATGGCGTGCAGAGAACGAAAACTTCTTGCTCTTGGACGCTGGTGATACCTTCCAAGGTACCGTTTTCGTGAACCAATTCAAAGGCGAATCTGTTGTTCCAATCCTCAACAGCCTCGACTACAACGTAATGGCTGCAGGTAACCACGAGTTTGACTTCGGTTATGAGCAATTGCTCAAGCTGCGTGACATGCTCGAGCATCCAGTCATCTCAGCTAACGTGTTCAAGGCAGATGGAAAAGAATTGCTGCCACCTGTTTTCAAAGCAGAGATTGGCGGGAAGAAATTCGCCTTTGTTGGTTTCGTAGCGGAAGACACACCTGTATTGACTCACCCTGACAACGTAAAAGGGCTGACATTCAAAAACCCGGTAGAAGTGGCGAAAGTACTTGTACCTGAGCTGAAAAAAGAAGTAGATCACGTGATTGTTGTTTCCCACATCGGAGTGAACGTAGACCGTGAAATCGCGAAAAACGTTCCTGGTATTGACCTGATTGTTGGTGGTCACTCCCATACTCCACTGAAAGCACCTGAACTCGTAAACGGCACGTACATCGTACAAGACTGGGAGTACGGCAAGTCCCTCGGACGCGCTGACCTCTACTACCTCGGTAAAGAACTGGTAGCATTCAGCGGCGGTTTGAAAGAGTATGATGAAGCAGTTGTAGCTGATCCAGACGTAGATAAGATGGTAAATGAAATCGTGGGCAAGATCGATACTGTCATGAATGTTGTCATTGCGAAATCCGAAGTGCCACTCGATGGTGACCGTGCACTGGTACGTACGAAAGAAACAAACGTAGGTAACCTGATCACAGATATTATGCTGGAGCGCACGCAGTCCATCAAAGGCTATGAGGCAGATGTAGCACTCGCTAACGGTGGTGGAATCCGTACTCAGCTGCCAGCAGGCGATATCACGAAAAAAGGTCTGTACACGCTCCTGCCATTCGAGAACAATACACTGGCAGTCGTAGAAGTAACAGGCGAAGAGCTGAAGAAAGCCCTCGAAAACGGCGTGAGCAAGGTAGAAGAGGGAGCAGGTCGCTTCCCGCAAGTGAGCGGCATGAGCTTCACGTACAACCCATCCAAGCCAGCTGGCGAGCGCGTAGTAGAAGTAAAAGTTGGCGAAAAGCCGCTTGACCTGACAAAAACGTATAAAGTAGCAACGATCGACTTCCTGGCAGCAGGTGGAGATGGTTACGAATCTTTGAAAAAGCCATTCTTCAACACAGGCTTGTCCATGTACAGCATTGTGGAAGAAGGCTTGATCAAGCGTAAAACTGTCAATCCAAAAGTAGAAGACCGGATTGTTGAAGTAAAATAAGGTTTGACCGGACAGGGATGGAGAAAAACCTCCCTGTCCATTTTTTACTGTATCGGATAGAATAACCTACCTCTAAAACGCGGTCGCATCTCCTTTACATGCTGCGAGAAAGAGGTTTTGTTATTATGAAGTACCTTGCAATATATAGTAGCTATTTGGTAAGCTTTTACATGGGTGATGTTGATGAACGTACAGTTTAAAAAAGGGGTTCTCGAGCTGTGTGTTCTCGTCTTGACAGCTAAGCAGGACAGATACGGCTACGAACTGGTTGCGAGCATCTCAGAAAAATTCCATATCTCTGAAGGGACGGTTTACCCCTTGCTTCGCCGTTTGACCCAGGAAGGATTTTTTACGACCTATTTGGCGGAATCACAAGAGGGACCCCCACGGAAATATTACCAGCTGACAAATCGCGGTCGTCAATACATGAATGATCTCGTTTTGGAGTGGCGAATATTTAACCGCGGGGTAAATGAGATCATAGAGGGGGGACTCGGATATGACAAGGCGTGAGTTTATGGATGAGTTAAATGCTTTGCTTAGCGCTCTGCCTGATAAAGAACGCTTAGACATCCTTGCCGATTATACAGAGCATTTTCTCTCGGGAATGAAACAAGGGAAGACGGAGTTTGAAATTGCAGAAGGATTGGGAAGTCCGAAGCTAGTGGCACGCGAGCTTTTGGCTGGCTACCGAATTGATCAAGCACAGTCCAACGCATCGGTAGGGAATATGACGAGAGCGATTGTCGCCACGATCAGCTTGGGATTTTTCAATCTCGTCTTTGTTTTGGGGCCATTTTTAGGCCTGATTGGTTTACTGATGGGGTTGTATGCGATGACTGCGGCGCTTTTGGTCGCGCCAGTCGGAATATTCTTGGATTACGGGATTCCTGCCCCGTCTCAAGAGCGACTTTTCTTGTTGTTCTCCAGCATGGTTTCCGTAGGATTGGGCGGAATGTTTGCCATCGGCTTGCTACGATTGACGAAATGGCTGTATCGCCAGTTCTTGCGTTATCTCCAGTTCAACGTGAAGATGATCAGGGGGAAATGAGATGCGAAATTTGGGGAAAAGACTCTTTGGAATAAGTCTTCTTTTGTTCATCATCGGTGTATGTGGAATCATCTGGCTCTTTACGAAGCAAGAAAATTTCTCCTTTTCGTTAAAACAAGTCAATGAAGAACGCATAATCGAACAAGAGGTAAAAGCGATTGAGTTGCTGACGGAAACGGCTGATGTGGAAATCATGGCAAGCAAGCAACCAAAAGCGAGCGTACGGATGGTCGGGGAAGTATCCGAACAACAGCAGGAGCGACTGGAGTTTCGGAGTGTAGTCTCACCAGATGGTACGCTGCTCGTAGAACTGCGTGAACGCCCTCACGTCAATATGTTTTATCCTCGCAACGGGAAGGTAAAGCTGGAGCTCTTCCTGCCAGAAAAAGTGTATGAGAACGTCCAGCTTGGAACGATGACAGGGGATATCAAGAGCGGAATGCTGCGGGCAAAGAACACGAAAATATCCACCAGCAATGGAGATGTGGACGTGTCAGGCTATGAAGGAGAAGCACTTGACGTCCAGACAGCTACAGGAGATATCAGTCTGGCGAATATTCGCTCGGCCGTTGTCATTGAAAGCTCTACAGGCGAAATTGATAAACTGACAATGCCAGAGCTGACCCATGATGTTTCTATTCGAACGGACACGGGGGATATTCGAGTGACAGTAGCCAAGGAGCCTGCTGCAGCACAGCTGGAAGTAACGACAGATACAGGAGGCATTGAAACCGCCTGGTCTAACCTTACCTATGAAAAGAACGAGGAATACAAAGTGAAGGCATCGATTGGATCAGGTGGACCCAAAATGACTGTGCGAAGTTCTACCGGGGACGTTCGCATTCAATAGGAGAAGTTTGGAAACACTGATGGATAGGATTGGAAACGGAAGAAACGAAAAGATTTTGACACAAAAGAGACATTCCTTGTCGAATGACGAATGGTATCATATTGAAGGAAACATAATTGTGCAAAGCGAGGTTTATTCATGACCGCAAAAACTTTTAACGACACGTTTTTGAAAGCATGTCGCGGTGAAGCGACAGAGCATGTTCCGGTTTGGTACATGCGTCAGGCAGGGCGTTATCAGCCAGAATACCGCGCCATCCGCGCGAAGCATAGCTTTTTTGAAATGAACTACATACCGGAAGTTTGCGCGGAAGTGACACGTCTACCTGTTGAGCAACTGGGCGTTGACGCTGCAATCTTGTTTGCAGACATCATGACGCCACTAAAACCGATTGGCGTAGATGTGAATATCGAATCTGGGATTGGTCCTGTGATCGCGAACCCAATCGAATCTTTGAAGGATGTTGAGCGTCTGCTTGAGCTCGATCCGGAAACGCATGTGCCGTACATTCTTGAATCCATTAAGATTTTGCGTCAGCAATTATCTGTTCCATTGATCGGTTTCGCAGGGGCACCATTTACACTGGCTAGCTATTTAATCGAAGGCGGCCCTTCCAAGCACTATCATAAGACAAAAGCATTCATGTATACCGAGCCAGCTGCTTGGCAGGCGCTGATGGAAAAACTGGGCGATATGACCATCACCTACCTCAAAGCGCAAATTAAAGCAGGTGCACAAGCTGTGCAAGTATTTGATTCGTGGGTCGGTGCATTGAATGACGAAGATTACCGCGAGTACATTACACCAGTCATGACTCGTATCTTCAACGCACTAAAAGATACTGGCGTGCCAACGATCTATTTTGGTATCGGGGCTGGTCATCTTTTGATGGATTGGAACCGCTTGCCTGTTGATGTGGTTGGTCTGGACTGGCGTACTTCGATTACAACTGCTCGTGAGATGGGTGTGACGAAGACGCTGCAAGGCAATTTGGACCCAACGCTGTTATTGGCCCCTTGGGAGAAGCTCGAAGCGAAGGCGAAGGAAATTTTGGATGAAGGCTCAAAACAGCCAGGCTTCATTTTCAATCTGGGACACGGCGTATTCCCTGATGCCAAAGTAGAAACACTGCAACAACTGACGAAGTTCATCCATAGTTACAAAAGGGACGTCTAAACAGGAGGGGCGCTTACATGTCAAAGCAGAAGATCGGACTCTTGTTAATGGCGTATGGAACGCCACGTAGTCCTGAACAGATTGAACCATACTATACGCACATTCGCCGTGGTCGTAAGCCACCACAAGAACTGCTCGATGATTTGATGACGCGTTACGAGGCTGTAGATGGATTGAATCGATTTGCAGACATTACGGATGAGCAGGTGCGCGCTCTCGAGCAGGAAATGAACAAACGCTACCCAGACAGTGAATTTGTAGGGTACCTTGGTTTGAAGCATATCGCTCCGTTTGTCGAAGACGCAGTAGAGCAAATGAAGCGGGATGGGATTACAGAAGCGATCAGTCTTGTTCTGGCGCCTCATTATTCCAGCTATAGCGTCAAAGAATACAATGGACGAGCACAGGAGCATTCCGCGGCTATTGGCGGACCTGTTATCCAGAGCATTGAGAGCTGGTATCTGGAACAAGGCTTCATCGGATATTGGGCAGATGCTATTCAAGCGACGTTTGCTACGATGACGGATGAAGAGCGTGGACAAGCAGTCGTGATCTTCTCCGCTCACAGCCTGCCGGAAAAAATCTTGAAATCAGGTGATCCGTACCCACTGCAACTGGAAGAGACAGCAAAGCTCATTGCCGAGCGAGCAGGGATCAATTCTTATGCAATCGGATGGCAAAGCGCCGGAAATACACCTGATCCGTGGTTGGGGCCAGATGTACAGGATTTGACTAGAGAGCTCTACGAAGAAAAAGGCTACCAAGCATTTGTTTACTGTCCTGTCGGATTTATTGCGGAGCATTTGGAAGTTCTGTTTGATAATGATGTGGAATGCAAAGCGGTTACAGATGAGCTAGGGGTACATTACTATCGTCCACCGATGCCTAACGCCAGACCTGCTTTCATTTCCTGTCTGGCTGATGCAGTCGGAAAGAAGCTGGCGAATTAGGGGATCGATCATATGAGCGATAATACCTATCATATTACGATTATAGGCAGCGGCATCACAGGGTTAACCGCTGCTTATTACTTACAAAAGGAAATCGAAGCAAAAGGCTTGCCAATCCGTTTTCAACTGCTTGAAGAGCAGGGACGACTTGGTGGGAAAATCAAGACATGGCGTCACGAAGGGTTTGTGATTGAGCAAGGTCCCGATTCGTTTCTCGAGCGGAAAACGAGTGCGGCTGAGCTGGCAGTGGACTTGGGGCTTGCGGATGATCTCGTTCGCAACAGTACAGGCCAAGCTTATATTTGGCATCAGGATCGCCTGAAGGCTATTCCAGAAGGAGCGGTCATGGGGGTACCGACGAAGCTCATGCCTTTTGTCACGACCGATCTTATTTCTTGGCCGGGCAAGCTTCGAGCAGCTTTGGATCTCGTTCTTCCTGCATCAAAAGGAGACGGCGATATCTCAGTGGGTGACTTTTTTCGGCGTAGGCTAGGTAATGAAGTTATTGATAATCTTATAGCGCCTTTATTGTCCGGTGTATACTCCGGTGATCTCGACAAACTCAGCTTGCTTGCGAGTTTTCCTCAATTCGCCAAAATGGAGGAGCAGCATCGCAGCTTGATCGTAGCGATGAAGCATTCTCGCCCGCAAGTCAAAACGCAAGAAAAGCCAAAAGGCATCTTCCTGACGTTGAAGAACGGCTTGCAGTCCTTAGTAGAGGCAATCGAGAAGAGCCTGCCTGAAGAAGTCATCTCGAAGAATACCGGTGTCAAAGAACTGGTGAAACGTCCAGACGGGAAGTACACCTTGGTATTGAAAAATGGGGAAACGATTGAGACGGATACGGTATTGTTTACCTTGCCACATGCTGTCGCAGAGCCGTTGTTCCGTCCTTATGTACAAGTTCCTACTCTGCCACAAGCGAAGCCGCATATGGTTGCAACCATCGCGATGGCGTTTCCAGAGTCAGCCATTGATTTAGGAATGGAAGGGACAGGATTTATTGTACCGCGGCATTCTGGAGCAAAAATTACCGCGTGTACGTGGGCGCATCGCAAATGGCCGCATACGACGCCGAAAAACAAAGCCTTGCTGCGTAGCTTCATAGGGAGAGCAGGAGAGCAATCCTTCATGGAGCAGACAGACGAGGAAATTTTGGAGGTTGTCCTCCGCGATCTGCGCAAGATCATGACGATTCGAGCAGAGCCGGATTTTTATAACGTATCACGTTTGCAAAATGCCATACCATATGTTGTCGGACATCAGGCTTGGGTGCAGGATGTGAACAATCAATTAAAAGAAAAACTCCCTGGTGTTATCGTGGCAGGTGCGTCGTACAGTGGCGTAGGTGTACCCGATTGTATTGATCAGGGGAAAAAAGCAATAGCAGAATGGATCGCGTCTGTAAAACCGGGGAGATAGATAACCCCGGTTTTTCCTTTTTTTTCGGTGCTAAACGTCTCGTCCTGTCCATATAGTATAGGGAAATGTCCTGCACTTGAAAGGAGGAGCACGAATGGCATTACAGGATGGGCAACTCTCTTTTGCCATCAAGGAGACCATTTTCCTCTCATCCGATAGAGCTGGAATAGGTGAATTGCAAGAGCTGGAATTGGTTCCAGATGTGGAAGTGTTGGAAAACGATTCCTACATTTCGATCACGGGTTGCTTGCAATTAGTAGGGAAGTACGAGCCAATCAGGGAAGCCGCTGAAGCGACAGGCGGCGAAGGAGAATCGCTGGTTGAGGCCATGACTTTTACTCCCTTTCGCCAGGAAGCATCGGATCAAGCCTTTTATGGCTGGGAGGAACAGATCGGTCATCGCATTCCGTTGAACATCACCATTCCATTGGATCGGATTACCGAGATCGGAGATATCTATGCAATTGTGGACAGCTTTGACTACAAGCTGGAATCACCACATCAAATGCTAATTGATGCCGATCTGAAGATTTTGGGAATAGTCCTCGGGGATAGAGCAGAACAAGCGGAGCAGATCGAAACGCAGGCAGCAGGTCCAGGCGAAGGGGCGTGGGAATACACCTTTGCTGCTGGGGATGATGGGCAAGAATATACGGAACAGACGTCCCTCGATGACATTGATCAAAAGCTGAGTGCGCTGGAGGAGGAATTGGAGCGGCAGGCATTACCAGCATCCTATGAATCAACCGAATCAACCGAATCAACCGAATCAACCGAATCTCCCTCCATGTTCGATACTCCGGCTATTGCTCAATCCGTCGAGGATGAATACTACGAGCAATACGGTGATGTGCTGGAAGTGGCACAGTCCAATCCTCCAGAGTCCTGGGAGACTGCTCCTATTTCGTATGACTTCGATTCCCAACAATCTGCTTCTTACGATTCTTCTGTCGCCTATTCCGAGCAGTCAGTATTGGCAGATGAGCAAGAGCAGATGAGAGAAATAGCCGAAAAAGAACAAGGACATGAGGAGCCAATACTGGCTCTACACGATCAACAGGCAATCGCATACCAGCAAATTTCCAATGAACCTACTGGCTCGTCAGTCGAAGAAGAGACGCAGGAAGCCGTGCAAGAAGCCGTGCAAGAAGCGGTGGAAGCCAGTGGTGTATCCGAGCCAGAATCTGAGCCGGAAGCAGAACCAGTCGTTGCGCAACCAGAGGCTGCCGCGGAAGATGTAGAAGTGCGAGTGGCGATTTCAGGGAAACCCTCCCAGGAAGATAGAAGTCGTGTGAACATTACCTCCATCTTCTCACAAGCGAGTCGTGCCAAACAGGAAGCGATGGCGTTGGAGGCGGAATCATCATCTAGCTCTTCGCGATATGGGTCTGCGGCGAATGTCAACGCTTCTACGGTGGAGGCCATGCAAAATCTAACGTCGTTTGTCCGGAGAAAAGAAGAGCGTTCCAGTCAGCTGAAAATGTGCATTATTCAGCGAGATGAGACGTTAGAGCATATTTCACAACGATACTCCTTGCCTGTTTCCAAAATCGTGGAAGTAAACCGATTAGCTTCCGAGCAGCTTGTAGCAGGGCAGATTCTGTACATCCCACAATAGAGGAGTGGGGGACCGTGGATAAAATTGATCTCTCCGAGGTTTGCCAGCAATATCGGGCGCGCGTAATACGAATTACGCCCCTAGATGATTGCTATTTATTGGAGACAAACCGGGGCCCCAAAGAACTCCACGTTTGGCCGCGTGTAGATGTGATGCGCTGGTCGTTTGCCTGGCGCGAACGACTGGCTCGTCAGGGGTTTCGAGAAGTGGAGCGGTTTATTCGGACGAGAGACACCAAGCCATTTTTGATTTTGGGTAAACGCGGTGTTACCATGACCGACCATCACCGACAATTCGAAGACTATCAGCCCGGTCAGGATATTGCGAGGCAATGCGGACGCGTGATCGCGATGATGCATCAGTCTCAGCAGGAAAGTCCTTTACTGTCCGGAAGTGATTTGCTCAAGCAGGAAAAGCAGCAAGTAGAAGAAAAAGGAAGACGTGCCAAAGAGTTGGTCGAATCATTTCGAGCCAAATCTGGGCGGGATTCTAAGGAGAAGCGTTGGGTATCGGAACTCATGACCCCTATGCTGCAAAGAATGGACCGTTCGGCTGCGATGCTTGCCCATGAGCGAATTACTCCGGAGGCGGTTGCTGTATCCCATCGGGACCTTTTGCATGACAACTGGGGAATGATAAACGGGAAGCTGTACTTGAGAGGTTTTTTCAGGCCGATGATTTCAGTCCAGCAACGCGACGTTGCCATCTTTTTGCGCGATCACTTTTTAACCCACAAGGATCTGAAACAGATTGACGCTTTTTTTGACGGCTATGAAGAAAGCAAGCCACTCACCTATGGAAATTATTCGTTGATACTCGCCTTTATGGCCCGTCCTCGTGAAGTGTACAGGAGTATCGAATCGTACGTAAAGCGCGTATCACTGGATCAAGAAGCGTCGATCGCTGGTATTGAGCACGCCTTGCAGAGCCAACAATCTGTTGACTTGCTGCTTCGGCATATTGCAGAGCGGGCCGAGCGTTCGAGGAGGGAGGGAGTCTATGAGTCGGTATGATGACATTGCTCCTTTGTTCAAAGAGTATGACATGTATGCCCAGAGCATTGACGTTTTAAAGGAGCCAAATGTATTTAAGGCGACGACTCCCTACGGCTCCTTCGTATGCAAACGAGCGCAAATACCAGCTCAACGTCTTGTTTTCGTCAGCGATATGCTGCGTCAATTGCAGCACCGTGGATGGGATGGGGCCGTTCCTTTTACGTACACGAAATACGATGATCCTTTTGTCCAACAAGGTAGCACCGCCTTTTACGTAACCCCTTGGCAGCCAGGAAGCGAGGAATGGGCCGAGCAGCCCTTGTCTTGGGCGCCCCCTGCCTTGGAGCGTTTGGCGGAACTTCATCATTTGACACAAAACTATCGCTACGATGATCCGAGACAGGTAGAGCCACTTATCGACTCCTTGCTGAACCGTTGGCAATATTGGCAAGACCAAATGAATAAAGCGGCAACCCTTGCGCAGGAACGTAAATATCCTTCCCCTTTTGATCTGGTGTTTTTGGCAAACAAGGAGTTTCTTGAAGAAATGGCGCAAACAGCGACAGACTTATTGACCGATTGGCGTGAGCGTCATGAGACACATGCTCATTTTCGCTTATCGTTGATCCATGGTAACCCGAATCCTGAGCATGTTGTGCCAGATCGGTCGGGAAAAGGACGGCTGCTTAATTTTGATCGTGCCAGCTTTGATACACCAGTGCGCGATTTGACGCTATTTTATCGTACTTATTTTCAAATGGCGGGGGATGAGGCTGGGGCTTCTCAACTATTCCATCGTTACGCCGAGATATTTCCGCTACGGCCGGAAGAAATTGAGCTGATGGCTTCGTTTCTGTCCTATCCGGAGAGGATTATGAGAGACTTGGATATTTATTATCATCATCCCCGTGAGTGGACCGAGTTTTACGCTGTCCAACGTTTTGAAAAAGATATGGACCGCCTGATGCGTTTGCATCGTTGGGTCCAGCAAGCCTTTTAATGAGCAACGTCTCACCGCGTGGGGCGTTGTTTTTCTTTTTTATAACCATTCAAGGGAGATGGCAACATAGAGCATGGCTAACAAACCGAGAAGGACGACATCAAAAGAGGTAGGAAACACAACCGTTCGGATAAATTGAAAAACCAACAGCGGAAAGAGCACCTGTTTGCATCCGTATTTGATCCGTAAATACGTGGGGTTATACTTCCAACGAAAATTCATCACAATCACCTCATTCCAGCATATGCGCGGCAACTTTGGACAGTGTCTACAACCTTGAGCAAACGCCTAAAACATTTTCATGGAAAGTAGATAGTGGTTTGAATGGTGCCTGAAAAGGGAAGGTGTAGGGCAGGAAGGCTAGGACGAAACGAATAAAGGTGATCACAATGTTTTTGAAAATTGCCATAATCCTTTTCTCAATTCCCGAAAGAAAGAATTATGCTAAAGTGTGTATGGAAGTGGCTCGGGGATGAATCATCAATTAGTCAAACTAATGGAATTGAAACAGAATTACGAGTATCTGGTGATGACCAGCAATGAGCAAAGCAAGCGCCAAGTCAATTACGAGAGTCTCATGCCATTTATAGAAGAGTTGGTCGATACGTGGTTCGTGAAAATGGACAAGCCGTGCTTCTTGTCGATCACGTTTGAATCGGCTCTAGGTGCAGTCTATTTTCGAATTGAGCGTGGCAACAAAGAGAGCGCAAAAGTGCAGCGCGAAGTAGAGGAGCGCATTGTTGTCTCGGAACAGTGTGACACCGCTCAAGCACCGCGCTATGTCCGCTTGTTCGCCCAGAGTAACGTCAATGACCGTGAGCTAAAGGAACTGGAGAAATCTTTTTATGGGCTGCTCCTCGTAAACATTCGGGCGTTGATCCTCAGATGTCAACAGGACCAGTCATCAGGGCAGCGAGAAATCGAGATGGAGATGAAGCTGGCTAGACGCATGCAGTCGAAGCTCATTCCCACAGAAGAATTGCAGTTAACCAGCTTGCGAACAAGAACGGTTTACGTGCCAGTCGATTATGTAGGCGGAGATTACATTGACTATAAACAAATCAATGATCGCTACACCTGTTTTATCATTGCGGATGTGTCTGGGCACGGTTTTTTGGCCAGTATTTGGGCAACGGGGATTAGGATTGCTGTACGGGAGGTTTTGCAGTCCAGTTATGCGCCGGATGAGATTTTGGAAAGACTCAATCAGTTGCTTTATGCAGATTTAGTAAAAACCCGTTCTTACATTACGATGCTGGTTGCTGTCTATGATGAGATGGAACACAAAATTCGTTTTGGCAGGGCAGGTCATCCACAGCCTTTTTACTTGTCCAAGTCGAACCAAACCATTTTAGCTAGCAAGGGTGGGGTCGGCCTAGGGCTTTTGCCCGATAGCACGTATCAAATGGAGGAGGTACCCTTAGAAGAAGAGGGCATGTTATTGCTCTACACAGATGGTTTGCTGGATTCAGGGAGAAAAGAAGTGATTCGAGGCAGCAAGCATTGGCTAGAAGAACTATCCACCTTATTAAAGATGCCTGGTGATAGTAAGCAGGAATCGATGAATCGAGTTGAGGCCTACTTAATGGAGATAACACAGCAGCGAAACCAAACGGATGATATTTCTGTGTTGATTCTTCAATTTGAGCCTGAAGAGAGTATAGCCCTCGTGTAGTTGCGCGTGAATAGGAGGATGAACTGTGATTTTGTGTGAGCGTTGTCCGGACAATCCCACTTGTGATAATTGCCTTGTCGCGCTACGTTCTGGTGGTGCAGCGAGCAAAGTAGTTCCGCCCCGCACTGTAAAGGTGACGAACCTAGCAACGATGGAATCGTTCCAGGCGAAGCTGGTAGCAGTGAGCCGGACGACTATTGGGTTAAGCAGTTCTGATCATGCTTTGCACGGACGCATAGAAATAGAGCTCGCCTATGATTTCCGAATTATCGGTAGCGGATTGCGCGGTATAGCAGGTGATCCGTACCACATTATCGATATCGAAAAAGTTTTGCGACGAGAAGATGTTCTGGAGCGATTGCTCCTGGAAGAATTTCATACATGGCACATGAGTGGCGAATTGGACCCGGCAGACGTCTTGTTACATTGGAAGGATCGAGACGACGAGCGGGGGCGATTAATAAAACAAGAGATTCAGAAGTTATCCATACTGCGTCAGATCGAGACCGTTTTCCTCTATCTTTACGATGAAGGGAAAGTGCGTCCGCTGGGTGACGTTCGTGCGAGTTTGGAAGTAGAGCAAGAAATGCAACGACTCGTCGAAGAGGCGACTGGATCGGGTGGTCCTGTAAGGGAGCAAATTGTCACCACTGATGGCACAAAGGTGTTTGAATTATACACATCTGTATTGCCAGATCGGACCTGTGGAATCGCATTGATTGATGTCACCGCCGTCATAGCAGAAGAACGAAAACGCAAAAGACGGGAATGGGAGATCTACAGAGATATTCTGGGTGTGGTCACAGAAGGAAAGCTATTGTTGCTTAGTGATGAAGAATTATTTTTCTTGCTTCGGGAAGGGCATAAACTCTTGGCAATCGATATCCGTTTACCGGAGCAGCTTGCAGAACTGCGTAAATTGTTCAAGCAAGCTTTGGAACCACTAGGCATTTCTGATAAACGATTGCTACAGTTTCTCGTTGCGGTCAACGAAGCTGCTTCCAATACGTTGAAGCACGGAAATGGCGGTGTGGTTACGTTATACCTAACGAATGACAGGAAGATGTGCCGCGCTGTGATCCATGATGAAGGACAAGGAATTTTGCTCGAGGATATCCCGCGAGCTACCCTACAACAAGGATTTTCTACGCGCCACTCGCTAGGGGCCGGTTTTCACGTGATCCTGCAATACTGTGATCGTGTTTATTTGAGTAGCTCCCTGGCAGGCACAAAGCTTATTTTAGAATGTATCCTTTCACGTTAAGCAACCATTTCTAAAAAGCCAAATGTTTGCAAGTGAATGAAAATGGGTAATATAGTAAAAGGACGAGCAGATTGGGTGTACCGATACCTATTGAGAGGAGTTTGAGCATGGACTACCGCGCAACAGAGGCGAACGGACAGGCTACATTGTTTTTCGTCGGAGAGTTGGACATGGCTGTAGGAGATCGAGTAGGTGAATTGCTCCAGCAGTATGGAGGGCGAAATCAATCCGTTACCGTCGATTTTCAAGGTGTCTCCTTTGTAGATTCTTCCGGTATTGGAAGCTTGTTTTTTACCACGAAAGAACTGTTGGCCATGGGCAAACAGGTAGAAATTGTCAATGTCCGCGAAGAAATTCTCGATATTTTGGGCGTGCTTGGTTTTACCGAAGCACTGGGCATTGCAGTTGGAAAAGTGGGCGAAACCCGGGTTTGACGCCAAACAGCGTGATTGTATATAATAGTGAAAGCTAACTATACGACAATTACATACGATATGAACGATGAGTGGGAAGAGTAAGTCAGGACGCCTTAGCAGAGAGGAGAATCAGTTGCTGCGAGATTCTCTAAGGTCATGAATGGCTGAAGGTCGCCCAGGAGTTTTTTCGGTGAAAGCATGTGCCTAGCCGAGACCGGTTCGCAACCGTTATCTTGTCAGAGTGAACACACCATAAGCATGACGTTTATCGTGTGTTAACAAAGGTGGTACCGCGAAAATAATCCTTTCGTCCTTTGCGATGAAGGGTTTTTTTATTTTTTGCAAAGAAAGTTATGCTAATAGGAGGAGTCGTACATGTCTACACAGCCAACAACCGACATCGACCAATTGCTGCCGAAAAACTATGATCCAAAAGCAGCAGAGAACAAATGGTATCCGTATTGGATCGAAAAACAATTTTTCAAGGCAGAACGTGACCCGAATAAACGTCCGTTTACGATTGTCATTCCACCGCCGAACGTAACTGGTAAATTGCACTTGGGCCACGCGCTGGATACGACTTTACAAGATATCATTACGCGTACCAAGCGTATGCAAGGCTACAGCACCTTGTTCTTGCCAGGTATGGACCACGCTGGTATCGCAACTCAAGCGCGCGTAGAAGCTACCTTGCGTGAAGAAGGCGTCTCTCGCCATGATCTGGGCCGCGAAAAATTCGCGGAAAAAATATGGGAGTGGAAGCACATCTACGCTTCGCATATTCGTGAGCAGTGGGAAAAGCTCGGTCTTGCCCTGGATTACTCCCGCGAGCGTTTTACGATGGATGAAGGCTTGTCCCAAGCTGTCCGCGAAGTATTTGTTCGTCTTTACGAAAAAGGCTTGATCTATCGCGGCAACCGCATCATTAACTGGGACCCTGCTGCCCGCACAGCTCTGTCTGATATTGAAGTAATCTACAAGGAAGTAAAAGGTGCGCTGCATCACATGCGTTACCCATTGGCAGATGGCACCGGTTATATCGAAGTAGCTACAACCCGTCCTGAAACGATGCTCGGTGATACGGCTGTAGCTGTACATCCGGAAGATGAGCGTTACAAGGACATGATCGGCAAAACCGTTATTTTGCCAATCGTAGGACGCGAAATTCCAATCGTCGCAGATGACTACGTTGATCCTGAGTTTGGTTCTGGCGCTGTAAAAATTACGCCGGCACACGATCCGAATGACTTTGAATTGGGTCTTCGTCATCAGTTGCCACAAATCGTTGTCATGGATGAGGCGGGCGCGATGAACGAGCTGGCTGGTATCTACAAAGGCTTGGATCGCTTTGCATGCCGCAAGCAAATCATCAAAGATTTGACTGAGCAAGGCGTGATGTTCAAGGTTGAGGAGCATATTCATCAGGTTGGACATAGTGAGCGCAGCGATGCAGTCGTAGAACCATACCTTTCTACCCAATGGTTCGTAAAAATGCAGCCTTTGGCTGACGAAGCATTGGCTAATGCAAATAGCCCTGAGAGCGTGAAATTCGTCCCAGAGCGCTTCAAGACGAACTACCTGCGTTGGATTGAAAACATTCGCGACTGGTGCATCTCCCGTCAGCTTTGGTGGGGTCACCGAATCCCTGCATGGTATTGCGGAGATTGTAACGAAACGATTGTATCTCGCGCGGATGTGACTGAGTGCCCAAGCTGCCACAGCCACAAGCTGGAGCAGGATAACGACGTTCTCGATACATGGTTCTCCTCTGGTCTATGGCCGTTCTCGACACTGGGCTGGCCGGAAGAATCCGAGGACATGAAGTACTTCTATCCAACGAATGTCCTGGTAACAGGCTACGATATTATCTTCTTCTGGGTTGCTCGCATGATGTTCTCAGGTCTTGAATTTACCGGGAAAAGTCCGTTTGAATCCGTTTTGATCCACGGCATTATTCGCGACTCCGAGGGCCGGAAAATGTCCAAATCACTTGGCAACGGTGTCGATCCGATGGAAGTGATTGAGAAGTACGGAGCGGATGCGCTGCGATACACACTGGCGACAGGGAACTCCCCAGGGAATGACCAACGCTTCTATTGGGAAAAGGTGGAGGCAAACCGCAACTTCGCGAACAAGATTTGGAATGCGTCTCGTTTTGCCTTGATGAACCTGGCTGACTTCAAATACGAGGAAATCGATTTGAGCGGTGAGCTGTCTACACCAGACAAATGGATTCTCTCCCGCCTGCAAGCGACAATCGCAGATGTAACCCGTCTGTCTGACGCATTTGAATTCGGTGAAGCAGGCCGTGTGCTGTACAACTTTATTTGGGATGACCTGTGTGACTGGTATATCGAGATGGCGAAGCTGCCGCTGTACGGTACAGATGAAGCGGCGAAGAAAACAACCCAATCGGTTCTGGTGACGGTTCTGGATCAAACGCTCAAGCTGTTGCATCCGTTCATGCCGTTCATCACGGAGGAAATCTGGCAGGCATTGCCGCACCAAGGCGAGAGCATCACAGTAGCACCTTGGCCAACCGTTAACGAGCAATGGATTTTTGCTGAAGCAGAAAGCGAAATGAACCAGTTGATGGATATCATCCGCAGCGTACGCAACATCCGTGCAGAAGTAAACGTACCGATGTCCAAGAAAATTGAGCTCTTGATCAAGCCTAGCGATGCATTGTCCGCTGAGCGTCTGACACGCGGTGAACACTACCTCAGCCGTTTCTGCAACCCTGAGCGTCTGGAAATCAGCCTGGATCTGGCTACGCCTGATAAAGCAATGTCTGCTGTGATCACGGGAGCAGAATTGTTCCTTCCACTGGCAGGCTTGATCGATATCGAGCAAGAGCTGAAGCGTCTGGAAAAAGAAGTGGCGACACTCAACGGCGAAGTGGAGCGTATTGAGAAAAAGCTCAACAATGCCGGATTTATGGCCAAGGCACCTGAAAAAGTAGTCGCAGAAGAAAAAGCGAAGATGGCAGACTACATGGATAAGCGGGATAAAGTGATTGCACGACTTGCCGAATTGAAGGGCGAATGATCCGCCATACCATCGCATATTTTTGAGAATGGAGCATTGTGGTATGCATGCAGAAGAAGGGTTTGTAGAATACACGCAAGCGCTCGACTGGCTGCATGGACTGCTCAGGTTCGGTCAACGGCCGGGGCTTGAGAGAATGCAGTGGGTTTTGGAGCAAGTAGGACATCCTGAGCGGAGAATCCCATTTATTCATGTGGCTGGCACCAATGGAAAAGGTTCAACCTGCGCATTCCTGACGCAAATGCTGATGGAAGCCGGATATAGTGTAGGTACATTTACCTCCCCCTATTTGGTTGACTTCCGTGAGCGCATCCGTTACAACGGCAGCATGATCGCGGAAGAAGATCTATTGCAGCTGGTGAATGAAGTCAAGGTATGGGTGCAACGATGCGAACAAGAAACAGAGTTCGGTTCTCCTACCGAATTTGAAGTGATTACGCTGATCGCCATTCTTTATTTTTCAAGAGTGGCGAGACCAGCGGTAGTCGTATGGGAAACAGGACTAGGCGGGCGATTGGATTCGACGAACGTCGTCCTTCCGCTTGTTTCGGTCATCACGAATATCGGTATGGACCATACACAAGTGTTGGGAGAAAGCTTGGAAGATATTGCCCGGGAAAAAGCGGGGATTATCAAGCCGGGTGTTCCTGTAGTCACAGGTGAGGTTAGGCCGGAACTTCTCGCGGTTTTTGAGGAGCGCGCGAGACAAACGAAGAGTACGCTATACCATATAGGTGAACATTTCCAGGCAGAGCAGGTAGAGGAGCAGCTGGGTGACCAACAGTTTCGTTACAAAAGCATTCACCGTCGTGCAGAAGCATCCTACCGTCTTACCATGAATGGCATTCACCAAACAACCAATGCAGCCGTTGCTCTAATGACCATCGATATCCTGCGAAATTACTTCTCTTTCTTGCTGGAGGAAGAAGAAATATCTCGCGGTTTGCAACAAACGCGTTGGCCTGGTCGTCTAGAAGTCATCTCTCCAAGACCAATGGTTATCTTGGATGGGGCACACAATCAGGAAGGAATGGAGGCGCTTGTAAGCAGTCTGGATCGGTTGTTGCCGGACGGAGTACAGTTGCATTTGCTCTTTTCTGGATTGGCAGATAAGCCGCTTGCCAAAATGGCAGAGTCGCTCGCACCAGTAAAGTCAAAAATCAAAAAGCTGCATGTGACAACCTTTGACTTCCCGCGTGCAGCCGAAGCCAATAGCTTACAAGAGTCGTTTTTAGCCGGTGGCTGGGAGCAAGAGTTTCTCGATGCAGTCCCAGACTGGCGGGCGTTTCTCCTTTCTTGGATGCGGGAGAAGCAATCAGCGAAGGCGGATGACTGGTTGGTCGTCTGCGGTTCGCTCTACTTCATCGCCCAAGTACGCGCATTCTTTCCCACTATAGTAGAAGAGGCAGGTGAATAGGGTGGATCAGGCCCAACACGTCCACTTTGTGGGCATCGGCGGTTATGGCATGAGTGCCATTGCCCGCGTCTTGATCGACCTTGGATACAAGGTAACCGGCTCCGATGTCGCCATGAATGATTTGGCGAAAAAGCTGGAAGCAAGAGGGGCGGTCATTCATATTGGCCATAATGCTGCCCACGTGGAGGGAGCAGACAGCATCGTATACTCCACCAGTATTTCCAAAGACAATCCTGAGGTGATCGCAGGTCAAACATTAGGAATTCCGGTCATGCACCGTTCCCAAATGCTTGCTCGCATATTGAATGAACGCACAGGAGTAGCAGTAGCAGGAGCACACGGCAAGACGACCACGACATCGATGATCTCTCACGTGCTGGAAGAGTGCGGTGTAGACCCGACTTTCATCATCGGCGGTGAATTAATGAGTGCTGGTACCAACGCCAAGGCAGGTGCCAGTGATTATGTCATTGCCGAGGCAGACGAGAGCGACGGTTCCTTTTTGGAATACAGACCGATGTATGAAATTGTGACGAGCATCGAACCAGATCATCTGGAGCATTTCGATGGCGACTTCAACAATTTGAAACAGGCCTACGTCCAGTTCTTGAGCCATCTCAAACAGGATGGAAAAGCGATCCTGTGCATCGATGATCCACATGTACGTGAAGTCATGCCGTCCGTAGAAAAAACGGTCGTGACGTATGCAGTCGATCCGAACTTTGTGGCACAAGCACAGTTTTCTGCCACTTCGATTGAATGTGGAGATCGTTGCAGCACGTGCCAGATTTATCACAAGGATGAGCGGTTGGGTGAATTGTGTCTCGTAGTCCCAGGCAAGCATAATATTGCAAATGCACTGGCTGCGATCATTGTTTGCCTGGATATTGGCCTTTCCTTTGATAAAATTGCACAGGCACTGTCTACTTTTAGCGGTGCCAAGCGCAGATTTCAAATTATCGGGGATGCACGAGGCGTCCTGGTTGTAGATGACTACGCGCATCACCCGACAGAAATTATCGCCACACTAAGTGGGGCAAGGGCATCGGGCCGACGTGTGATCGCTGTGTTTCAGCCACAACGCTACACACGCACGTATTTCCTCATGGATGAATTCAGCCGTGCCTTTGCAGAAGCGGACGAAGTGATCATCACGGATATCTACTCTCCAGCAGGCGAAGAAAAGATCGAAGGAGTTACATCCGAGGTGTTGGTGCAAAAAATCCGCACCAACAGCCACCCGCGTGCGCAGTACATTCCGACGAAGGAACAAATGCAGGAACATGTCTTCAAAGGATTGCAAGAGGGCGATCTCGTGTTGACAATGGGTGCAGGAGATATTTGGAAATCCGCTTACTGGCTGGCTGAAAAGCTAGAAAAATAACGGATAGAAAATAAAAAGACTTGGAACCTAGGGGTTTCAAGTCTTTTTATATTTTCTATCGGAAAGTTTTGGTGTAATACTGCAAAGGAAGATCTACCTATGTTCTAAAAGGTATCGATAAACCACCAACGCTGGTGAGAAGAAAAAGCACAGGGCTCGTAGACCTTGACAACGCTTACCCAGTCGGAACTACAAAAAGGGGACCACGCTTGTCGAACACTTCTCCCTTGAGAATCTTCCGCCCGTAGGGTGGCTTTGGCTCGACGGTCCCCTTTTTGTAGTGGAGACGGCCAGTGAATCCCCCCTGCTGGCGTGTCACAGTCGAAGAGAACTGTGCTTTTTCTTCTCCTCCACTATGTTGACTCAAACCAGAATTAGATTATTGATTTTAAAAATATTAGTACCAGATACTAATATCTAGTGTTATAATCAGATCATAGAAACGGAAGGTGATGATCGGATGATGACAAATGCAAGCCCCTTCAAGTCGCGAATTACCGCTATCGGTACATATGTGCCGAGTCGCGTTCTTACCAATACAGATATGGAAAAACTAGTGGAGACATCGAATGAGTGGATTTTACAACGAACAGGTATTCATGAGCGCCGTATGGCAAGGGAAGATGAATTTACCAGTGATCTGGCCATCGCTGCTATCCACGATATGGTCGCGAATTACGAGAAGGATATCCACGATGTCGATATGATTTTGGTGGCGACCAGTACGCCAGACTATCCATTTCCAAGCGTCGCAAGCCGAATTCAGGCGCATTTTCAAGTCGAGCAGGCGGGAGCCATGGACCTCTCCGCTACCTGTGCAGGATTTACGTATGCGCTCCATATGGCAAATGCGCTCATCAGCTCTGGTTTGCATCGCAAAGTGTTGGTGGTAGGTGCAGAAACCTTAACAAAAGTAACCGACTATACGGATCGTACGACGTGCATCCTGTTCGGGGACGGGGCGGGTGCAGTGTTGGTTGAGCAAGACTCTACGGCCCCTGGTTTTTTGTCCGCCTATTTAGGCTCCAAGGGGGACGGAGGGATTCATGTATACCGATCGGGCTTGTCCACGCATATGGACGGACGAGAATTGAGTGGGAATGGATGCATGGTCCAAAACGGGAGAGAAGTGTACAAGTGGGCAGTAACAACTGTTCCAAAGGGGATGCAGGAGGTAGTGAGCAGGGCGGGCAAAACGCTCGAAGATGTCGACTGGTTCATCCCGCATAGTGCCAATTTGCGCATGATCGAATCCATTTGCGAGAAGAGCCAGTTTCCTCTCGAAAAGACATTGTACAGTCTGACACACTACGGCAACACATCAGCGGCTACCATTCCATTGTCGCTCGCCTTGGGGATCAAGGAAGGCAAAGTAAAGGCGGGGGATACGATCTTGTTGTATGGGTTTGGCGGTGGTCTCGTCCACGCTGGCCTTTTGTTCACTTGGAATCCGTAAACCATGTTCATAAATCGAGAGGCTGTCCAGAATCGTTCTGGGCAGTTTTTTTGTCCCAAGAAGGAATGGTATTCTTAAGAACAGTTTTCGACTTGGGGGAAGAAGAAATGGCAAACGCTGTGATATTATTCGGGCTCTGCCTTTACCTCTCGTGGGTAGATTTTCGTCATAGACGAATACCCAATCTTGCATTAGGTGTAGGGTTTGTACTGATTTCTATTATGAAATATGTTCTCTCTTCGCAGAGGGAATGGCTGATGGCTGGACTCTTTGCGATTCTCTGTTTACTGGTATTTGGATGGATCAGCTGGCACAGGCCGCGTGCGCTTGGGATGGGGGATGTAAAGCTGTTGGCTCTAGTCTGCTATGGACTTGGGGTTCATGATTTTGTAGTAGTTCTTACGGTTGCGAGCTTGGCAGCTATGCTCGTCTCTCTCGTTTTAATACTGATACGAAAAGTAAGTATAAAATGCGAAGTGCCGTTTGCGCCTTTTGTTACGATTGGGCTAGCCGTCATTTTGTGTATGAGCGATACCTCTTGAAATGGCCTGGGGAATAGTAGTAGAAACAAATTTAATAGAATCGCTAGATAAAGTCATAACTAGTCCGAGCAAAACGTATGCTAGTACAAAGAGCCTGTGACTAGGAGGGCAAGCGTATGAGCGGACAAAATAAAAATCGTGTGACGGTCAAAATGAACGGAAGGTTCTGGGATGAAAAGCGGGACGATATCCCGAAGGAAGCAAGTAGAAAGCGCACCCCAAAGGATGACACGCCTCGTGGTCGTTTTCAAGCGCCTCCCTTGCCGTTTACTGACCCGTTTAAAGAGAAGGGCAACGAAGCATGGGAACGCATGATGCAACTACGTGGAGCTGCCGCGAAAGAAACGAAGCCGAACGTTGAATTCGATCAGACGACAAACGACTCCTTTGAAACCGATTATTCCTTCGAAGATACCGAAGAGAAGGGATACAGGAGTAGTCCTGGTAGTCGGCTCGCAGCGTTATGGCCAAAGGGGCCCTTTTGGCGCACGACATTAACAACGGGTGGGGCTATAGCAATTGGTCTCTTGTTCGGATTTCTTGTTTTGACAGTCTTTTCCCAAAAGGAGTTTTCCGAGTCGTACGGAAATGTTTTGAGTGAAACGGTTCAGACACTGACCGCGCCGGGTGCAGGCACTGAACAAACGGCTGGGAAAAATGGCGTGGCAGGTCCCGCTCTGCCTAATGAAAGCCAGCCAACGCAAGAGACGCCAACGAATGGTACCGTAGTGGGTCAAAAAGCGATAGCCCTACAACTGCCAGCCGTAAACATGTACGTTGCACAGGCAGGAGTATTCCAGCCGGATGCATCGCCGCAAACAGCTGTAGAACCACTGGAGAAAGCGGGGATTCCTCATTTGCTTTATAAGGACGCAAGCAAGCAGTACATGTTCGCAGCCGCTGCGCCCACAAGAGATGCTGTGCTAGGCTTTGCCGCCAGCTTGAAAAACAAAGGCATGGATATATACGTCAAAGAATTTTCCTTTCCCGCTTTTGAAGGGTCTGTCCCTGTCGGAAAAGCCGCAAACGCATCTGGTGACCCTAACGTGAATGCCTTTTTCACCCACGGAGTCAAACTCGTCCAAACACTTTCAGCACAATCAGGGCTGATTATTACGACGGGTCAACTTTCGCCAACGGCAAAAGAAACGGCAGAATTAAAAGAAATTCACCGCCAATTTCTGGAGGAAAGCCGTAAAATGGAAACCAAGGAAGCCTGGAAGCCATTGCTAGATGCGATGGTAAATGGGGTGAATCAAGCGCTGGCAGCCAGGGACAAAATGGCAGAAGCGAGCGCTGGCAAAAAGGTGGAAAGCGCCGAATCCTATGCGTGGCAAGTACAGGCGGGTGTCCTTGCCTTTTTCGAGAGCTACTCGAGCTGGATTCAAAATGCACGTTCATCCACATAAGTGCATGTTTATATGGTCTTCCGCAAGGTTTTCTTGCAGGAGGCCTTTTCTTTCTATACAGTAACTACCAAGAGCAATCAGGGATTGTTTCGCTTCTCCCCATTTGCTAAACTTATGTTTGGCAAAAAGAGAATCCCTTATAAAAAGGGAGTTGGGAAAATGGGGAAAGAAACGCTTACTCTCGTGTTTCTGTTGGTGAGTGGACTTTTGTTTGGCAGCATTATCGGGGAGATTTTAAGTCCCTGGCTACCTTTTTTGACCAAGAGTAAAGAGATTACTTGGTCGCCTGCGGCAGATTTAGAAATTTTGAAGTACGAACTGAACTTTCAGGTAAAACTAAATCTAGCCAGTATCGGAGGCTTAGCCCTCGCATTTTGGATACATCGACGAATAAAGTAGGTTGAAAAATGACGAAAAAAAATGTTCCTCTCATTCTGGCTTCATCTTCGCCTCGTCGAAGGGAGCTTCTGCAAGCTTTGGGCTTATCATTTACCGTTATCACCAGTGATGTAGATGAGACGACAGCAGAGCATTTATCTGCGAGCGAAGTAGTAGAAGAATTGTCTTTGCGCAAGGCCAAGGAAGTGGCTTCTCGCTTGACGGAAGGCGTCGTTTTAGGATCTGATACGGTAGTCGTTCTTGATGGCCAAATACTGGGCAAGCCTGTTGATGAAATGGACGCATATCGTATGTTGTCCATGCTTCAGGGGCAAGAGCACACCGTTTATAGTGGAGTCGCCTTGATTGATGTGGAGACAGGCCGTGCGGAAGTCTCACATAGTCTAACAAACGTAAGAATTCGAGCTTTAACAGAGCAAGAAATCAAGTCGTACATTGCGACAGGTGAGCCGATGGATAAAGCGGGCTCATACGCCATTCAGGGTATTGGAGCCACGATCGTGGAAGGAATAACCGGAGACTACTTCACAGTTGTTGGTCTTCCGTTAGGCCTCACGTCTACTCTTTTGACACGTTTTGGGATGCCGATATTGTAAAGTTGTCATGCTTGAAGCAAGCGGCGACGGCCATACGCCTCATGAACATCTCCATGTCAGCCGTTTTCGATAATGTGAATATGGCTGGAGGCGGATATAAAATGGCAACAAATACCTGTAACAAAATGCTGTTGAAAAACGTCCCTTACTATGACCGTCCACGTGAACGACTGCTTCGCGAAGGAGCGGTCCATCTGTCTGATACTGAACTTCTTGCCATTTTACTGCGGACAGGCAGGGAACAAGAGACGGCTCATCAGCTGGCTCAGCGCTTGTTAGCCAGGTTTGGAGACCTGCGTGGTTTAGCCCAAGCCTCTCATGCTGAGTTAACAGAGCTAAAAGGAATTGGTCCAGTCAAAGCGATTGAATTACATGCTGCGTTTGAGCTTGGGCGTAGATTGATGGGAGCGCCTCGAGAGTATAGGGCTTCTATCCGTTTACCACGGGACGTAGCTGATTTGATGTCGCCAGAGCTTGCTCATTTGACACAGGAACATTTTGTCTGTCTCTTTCTGAATACCAAGAACCATGTGATTGGCAAGCAGACGATTTTTGTAGGCAGTCTGGACGCTTCCATCGTACACCCGAGAGAAGTCTTTAAAGAAGCGATCCGTCGTAGCAGCGCATCGGTGATATGCCTACATAACCATCCGAGCGGTGATCCGACACCTAGCAGGGAAGACATCGCGATTACGCATACATTGCGTGACGCTGGTGAACTGGTGGGGATTTCATTGTTGGATCATGTTATTATCGGGGAAGGCAAGTACGTTAGTCTCAAAGAGCAAGGGTACTTGTAACATGTTTTTACGTGCAAGATTTATCATCGATATGTCTATGAATTCTTGTGCGCATGAAAACCTTCCACAAAAACGCGGTCGCTCTATCTTGGAGAGGCCTCGGAAGAGGTTCTCTTATGCTTGTCATTTGGATTAATATTTGGAAGGAGTTTTTTTATGTTTGGTGGATTTACACGTGACTTGGGGATTGACCTCGGCACTGCCAATACACTTGTTTTTGTGAAGGGTAAAGGAATTGTTGTGCGTGAACCTTCTGTTGTAGCGATTCGTACGAATAACAATTCCATTGAAGCAGTAGGGAACGCAGCAAAAAGTATGATCGGACGTACGCCAGGTAATATCGTAGCGGTTCGCCCAATGAAAGACGGGGTTATCGCTGACTTTGATACAACTGCGACAATGATGCGTTATTTCATCAATCAAGCACAAAAAAATCAAGGGCTGTTTACGCGTCGTCCAAACGTAATGGTCTGTGTACCTTCAGGAATTACTGCGGTGGAAAAGCGCGCAGTCGAAGACGCTACGAAGCAGGCTGGCGCGAAGGAAGCATATACGATTGAAGAACCGTTTGCAGCAGCGATCGGTGCAGACCTGCCAGTGTGGGAACCGACTGGAAGTATGGTCGTTGACATTGGCGGGGG
>NZ_AKIX01000093.1:0-79024 GCF_000282075.1 Brevibacillus sp. BC25 | reverse complement strand
CTGGCAGCTTGCTCATGGGATGCAGTCCATCCGCTTCGCAAGCAACTACCGCTTCCTCGCTTGGACAAGAAGCAACGAGCACAACAAGCAGCGCGGCTAGTCAGAAAAACCAGACGCGTCCATATACGGATTATCTCGGGCATGCAGGCAACATCCCGGTCTCCCCTGCACGAATCATCTATTCCGGTGAGACATTTGGCGATATGCTCGCGTTGGGCGTGATGCCTATTGGGGGATTCGGGTACGCCAACCAAATCTTTGAAGACCAACTGCACGATGTCGAGAATGTCGGTTTTCCCATTAATCTCGAAAAGGTCCTAGAATTACAGCCCGACCTGATCATCCATGCAAGTACCGAAGAAAAAGAATATGAACAGCTAGCCAAAATCGCCCCTACCGTCATTTTTGATACATTCGCGCCGTTGGAAGAGCGGATGACCCAGCTCGGAGATATGATTGGAAAACCCGAAGCAGCTACCAAATGGCTTGCCGATTACAAGCGCAAATCGGAAGAGATGTGGAAGAAGCTGAAGGAGTCTGGCATCATGAAAGAAGGAGAAACCGTCTCTGTCTTTACCTATTATCCGGGTGATCGGCTGTTTGTCATGGCAAGAACAGGGCTTTCCCAAGTCCTCTACGATACAAACGGATTCAAGCCGACAGCACCCATTCAAGAAATACTCGATGCACAAAAAGGATTTGAACTCATCTCTGTGGAACGTTTGCCCGAAATAGCGGGAGATCGTATCTTTATTCTGAATACGCCGAGCGAGGAAGCTGAGAAATCAACGCAGGAGCTGCTAAAATCACGCATCTGGAAAGACCTTCCTGCTGTTAAAAACGGATATGTCTACTTTATCGACATCGAAAAATCTAGCAGTGATGCGACAACAAGAGAATGGCTCCTGCAAAGGATTCCTGAAATTCTGGCGAAGTAATGAAATAGGAGAAGCTTTTCAACAATGATTGAAAAGCTTCTTTCTTTTGTATACGATTGATAGAATGAATGATAATGATTCTCACAAAAAAGGAGGGCACAACCGATGCTTCACTCTATACCACCTCATTCCCCGCTCGGTTCCCTTCATTTTCAGTTGTGTAAAGTAGAGCGGACGGCTAGTCCTTCACCCACTCCCTTCCATACCCTGCTCTTCTTCACAAAAGGTTACGGCAGCCTCTGTATTGACGACCAAACGATTTCACCTTTGGCAGGAAAGTGTTTTTTGCTTTCACCGTCTACTCCTTTTACTATCGAATCCTTGTACGACAGCGCGATTGATTGCTACCAAATCTCGTTTACCGTCATTCAGTTCGATGCAGAGAATAGACCACTACCGTACCCACACGCACTGCTTGATGGCCGTATCGAGCTGTCCGCTCACCCCTCTGCCCGGCTCTTGCGCTTATGTGACGCTTTGCTCTTGGGCCGTTCAACTTCTTCTGAAATGGACAGCTTTTGGCAGCAATTGCGGTTCCAGAAGCTGCTCGGATTTTTGCTGGAGCAAAATCTCTCTTCTGACCATATCCCTAGCAAGAGCAAAGAGGTCGAGAACAGCATTGATTATATCCAACAAAATTATCAAGAGAACATGACGGTCAAGCAGTTGGCACAACTGGCCAATGTGCCATCGTGGCAGTACACGCTGCTCTTTCGCCAGTTGACGGGTAAAAAGCCTTTGGAGTATTTGACAGCACTGCGTATCCATCATGCGAAAAAGCTCCTGAAAAGCTCGAACGATTCATTGCGGGACATCGCCTCGCAGGTCGGCTTCACGGATGAGTATTATTTCAATCGTCGCTTTCGAAAGACGACCGGTTACACGCCAAGGCAATATTCCAGGCTGACTCACCGCATGGAGCTCGTGCAGGACTGGACAGGGCATGAGGTAGAGATCCCCCTTCAGCCACAACGTATCATTTATATTGGCGAGACATTTAATGATTTGCTCGCGCTCCATGTTGAAAATATCGTCGGCGGGAATTTTACCTGGATGGAACGAACGATCTATCGAGACAGGGTAAGACACATGCAGGATATCGCTTTTCCCGTTGACTATGATCATTTGACGACATTGAAGCCAGATTTGATCATTTTCGCAAACGCAGAAGAAGACAAATACAAGCAGATGAGCCGGATTGCCCCAACGCTCACGTTTAATTCATTTGCTTCGCTGGAGGAACGGTTGCATACACTCGGAGATTGGCTGGGGAAAAAGAACGAGGCGCGAGAATGGCTCAGGAAATACCACACGAATGCTACCACTATGTGGAATCAGCTATGTTCCGAGCTTGTGCCGGGTGAGACTGCATCCGTCTTTATCCATGAGCATGGCGGGCGCCTGTTTGTAATGGGCACTTCAGGACTTTCCTCCGCCCTCTACCATCCAAACGGTTTTTCTCCTGTGAATAAAATTCAAGAAGTACTACAAGCTGGCTACGGCTTTATCGAAATTCGTGAGGAGGACATCCCCCTGTACGCAGGTGATCGGATCTTTATGCTGCTGTCCGAAGACCACGAATCGCGTCAGGCTACCGCCGCATTCATACAAAGTGACAGGTGGCACAGTCTGCCTGCCGTTCAGAACGGCTATGTCTATTTTGTAGAAGCGCAAAAATGGAATTATGGCGCTGCCCTTACCAGAGAGGGATTGCTGCATATGCTGCCACTTTTGCTGCGCCATTCTTCCTGAAGCAAACAGGCCAGCTTCCCTGTCGTGGGGAATCGCTGGCCTGCTTACTACTACTCCTCTGCTACCATCCATGCTACATTTTTTGCTTGGAGTCCTTTATTCCATTCTGCTGGTGCTGCCGTATCGCTGATCACGATGTCGACCTCTCCCAAGTCTGCGATCTTGCACAATGTACTGAGCCCAATCTTGGAGTGGTCCGCTAGCACCATACTTTCATTGGCATTTTCGATGAAACAACGGGCGAGTTCCGTTCGATCCGGCTCATAGCAGGTCAAGCCTTTATGGAGCAAGATCCCGTCAGCCGCGATAAACGCCTTGTCCACATAAAATTGCTTCATCATCTTCTCTGCATAGGTCCCGCTTACCCGATGATGCTTGGCACTCACCTTTCCACCCAGGAAGTAGATGTCTGCCGCAAGCATTCCATTGTTTTGGTACTCGATTAATCGATTCAGCGCCGTGATCGAGCTAGTGAGGATCGTCAAATCTTTTTTCGTCACGAGAAAGCTGATCATTTTCAAAGGCGTTGTCCCTTCATCGATGACAATGGTATCGCTGTCTTGCACCAAGTCTGCTGCCAAACGTCCAATCCGTTTCTTTTCTTCCGCTCGCAAGACTTCACGGGCAAAATGAGAAGGCTCAAAGCGCTCCACTGTCAGCTTTACTGCTCCGCCATAAACCCGCTTCAGCTTTTTCTCCGCTTCCAGCTCTTCCAAATACCTGCGGATCGACTCAGACGAGACTTGCAGCTTTTCGACCAGTTCATTGGTCCGCACCTTGCCATTGGAATTGATCAACTGCAAAATGATTTGCTTACGCTCTTCCCCGAACAACGACACGCCGAATGTCCCCCTATATTGTACTTTACGTCATTTCGAGCTTTTCTCCATGGATGTAAATCTGACGTTTTGCCAACTCGTGAAAAATCACAGCCGGATCAAATGCTTCTTCTGGAGTTATGACGCCAATAGCTTTTACGTTTCCTTTTGCGATCTGCTCAGTCGCAATCGCCAGCGGGATTCCTACGTTGCGGGTATAGGCGCGCAGCCCAGCCCAGTCAGCTACAGAGCCGTCAGATGCCGGATGTGTATGGTACAGGACGTGTCCTACTTTGCGACCGTCCTTGGTACCTGTTACCTCGACATGAAGAGAATACCCGTATAATTCCGTCTCTTTTCCCTCCCTAGAATTGTAGAGGTATTGGGAGATACAATCAAGGATTCCTACCTTTGTTTCGCCTACCGTGATGGGATCGTTCCGTAAAAAGCCATAATCATAGAGGGCTTTGACCAGCTCCATGTTTTGCTTCGGCCATGTTCCCCGGACCTCGATCAGCTTTACCCCTTTTGGAGACAAAGCCTGTGCGAGCGTTTTTGTCTCTGCATGAGGAATGATGTACTGAATTGTTTTTCCATACGGCTCGGGAAGCTTTATTTCGCGTGGGCGAGCAAATGGCGGTACTTGAATGAATGCACCATTTTCATAGACGACGCGCCCTGGCAGGTCTGGATCATACTCGTAGGTCGTCGTCTCTGTGATCGATTTGGAAAAGGCAATCGGGCGAAAGGAACCGTGACTGACGCGGACTTCGTCGACTTCATCGAGCTGGTTTGCTGCATGCATCGCCATCATTTGGGTCAGTCCAGGTGTCATGCCAAAGCCTGGCAGACAAGTCTTCCCATGGTCGCGGAAGATCGCATCTGATGCGTTTTCTTCCCCAAAACCGTTCAAATTGATGCCATGGCAGCCAGCCTCAGCAATCGCAGCAGTAGACAGGCCGTTCAGTGTGATCGTGGTTCCGTCCATAACGATGTCGTAACCGCGCATTTTTTGGACCGTATCCGCATGATCGCGTACATTTACCGGAACAAAATCTACGCGAGGATCGTTCAGCCACTCGACCACCTTGCGACCTTCCTCTTCATTAAAATCGCCGATCGTGATCTGCTCAAAATCTGAATGCATCACGAGATCAAGCACTGCTTCTCGACAAATATTTCCCGCTCCACCCAAGCAAAACACTTTCATCACGATAGCCTCCTATTCTTTACTCCAGCCAGAAACGATTGTTTTCCATTGCCGTGATTAATCTCTCGATATCCTCTGGGTAAACCTCTCCGATATTGCCAATCCGAAACGTGTCCGCTTGCGAGATTTTGCCCGGATAGATGACGAAGCCTGCCTGCTTTAGCCGCTCATACAGCTCTGCAAAGGTGAATGCTTCGCTTTCGGGATAATAAAAGGACGTGATGAATGGCGATTGCGATTCTTTTGGCAACAGGATGCGAAAACCGATGCGCTCCATGCCTTCTGCGAGTAGCTGCTGATTTCGCTGGTAACGCTCGTACCGTTTTTCAACTCCCCCTTCTGCCTCAAGCTCTATCAGTGCTTGATAAAAAGCTCGCACGACATGAGTCGGAGAAGTATAGCGCCACTTTCCGTTTTGCTCCTCCATCGTCTTCCACTGGCTGTGCAAATCGAGGGACAACGTACGGGCAATCCCTTTGCATTTGATGAGCGCAGACGTTTTGGCAATGACAAAGCCGAAGCCAGGCACACCTTGGATGCATTTGTTTGCGCTTGAGATCAGGAAGTCGATCGAGAGCTCTGCTGCATCCATCGGAATGCCACCGAAGCTACTCATCGCATCTACGATATAGACTTTTCCGTACTTCTTGGCGACTTCACCAATTTCTTTGATAGGATTGAGCATGCCGGTAGTCGTTTCTGAATGCACGACAGCCACATGCGTGATCGTTGCATCCGCCGCTAGTTTCTGCTCCACTGCCTCTGCATCGGCCTTTGTTACTTCTCCAAAATCAATTACCTCCGTCGCGATTCCATGGACTTGTGCCATTTCCACGATCCGATCCCCGTATGCGCCATTCGTCAGAACGAGCAGCTTTCCGTCTGCGGGAATCGCACTGCTCACCACCGCTTCCACACAAAAGGTCCCGCTGCCTTGCACCAAAACGCTCGTATACTCCTCTACCTGCGAGGTTGCCAATCGGACGAGCTTTTGGCGGATTGCCTGTACCAGTTCATTGTAATCACGATCCCAGGTGCACCAGTCCCGCAGCATTGCCTCGCGTACGGTTGATGAAGTGGTCAATGGTCCGGGGGTGAGCAACAAGTACGAATTGTCGGTTGGTCGTGTCTGATTCATGGTCTCTCTCCTCCTGCGTGACGCATCTCGATGTTTTGTAGCACTTCATCCAAGCATCCGATCTCCTCGACTACGTAGTGCGCACCCGCTGCCATCAGTCGTTCTGTTGCGATAGCCAACCTTTTATCCAGCTCTTCCTGTGGCATGCTGGTCACTTCCTCCAAAGACAAGCCGAGCTCGCTTCCACCCTTCAGGACACCAACGGTCCACATCCCGGCGTTTCTTCCTTCTTTCATATCGCTCGTCGTATCACCGACCTTGACCATCTCGTTCATTGGATAAACATCCAGCAGGATCGCATTTTGATAGCACATCCATGGATACGGACGCCCAGCAGGCACTTCACTCGGGGTGACCAGTGCGTCTGGCTCGTAGCCCTGTTGTTTAGCTGAGGCCGCTACGACGTTCATCATTTCTCTCGTGTAGCCTGTGGTCGAGCCGATTTTGATTCCTTGCTCGCGCAGTCGTCCTACCAATTCAATTGCTCCCGGAACAGGAGTGGCGTACTCGTGCAGCGTCGCCATCAGCATCGGTTCGAAGTCAGCGTACAATTCGTCCACATCCGCTTCATTCGGAAGTCGACCGTAACGCTCTTGCCATAGCGCTGCTACTCGCTCCATTTTGCAAAGTGCCTGGATATGATCGCGCTTGAGCATCCCCATCGGTTCGCGCGCTTCTGCTGCTGTCAGCTCAATCCCCCGGTTTTTGAACACCTGTAAAAAGACAGCTAAAGGAGCGAAACATCCGTAATCTACCATCGTTCCTGCCCAATCAAATACTACTGCTTTCATGTTTTATGCCACCTGACCTTTCTCATGGTAGGACCCTGTTGTCCGCTTGCGAAGTTTGGATGCGATCCATTCTGCGCCAGCACGTGCGATGATGTTGAGGAAGACGATCAATACCGACATCGCTGCTGCTGGAGCCACATCCCCTGCGTCATCCATGTTGACGATGGAGACAGATGCCAACTTGAAATCCGCTGCATACAGAAAAACAACCGCCGAGATCGTCACCATCGAGTTGATGAAAAAGTACACCACCATCTCGACAATCGCCGGCATACAGACGGGAATCGTGACGCGCCACAAAAGCTTTGTCTGCGAGATCCCCATGGACTCTGCCGCTTGCTCGAATTCGGGATCGAGCTTTTTCAACGCGCTTGTTGCTGTAATAAAGCCAACTGCGAAAAAATGAATGACGTTCGCTAAAATCAAAATCCAGATCGTTCCGTACATGCCGTGAAATGGATTCGACGGATTATTGAAGAAGAAAATGTACGCTAGCCCAATGACCATCCCTGGCAATGCCAGCGGGAGAATCGACAGGAAGTATCCAGCTTGGCGAAGCCCCTTCCACACTTGGGATTTTTCAATGGTGTAGGCGGTAATAAACGTGACCGCCGTCCCGATCACTGCCGTCAGCAAAGCGACGAGAATGCTGTTCCACAGTGGCTCGATCCCTTCTCCGGCTACGTTGGAAAAGTCGTAATGATCCAAGCCGAAAGTCAGATTGTACGGCCATACTTTGATGAAAGAAGCCAGTACCACCGCAGCCATGAGAAGCAGCAAAAATCCGCTGACGCTCACACAGAGAATGAAATAAAACAAGTCGCGCAAACGATTTTCCTTGATTCGATACGGTTTGGACTTGGCTGTTACAGCCGCGTGTTGCTTCCGCTCAACAATCCGGTCCACGACAAACGCCACGAGAGCGGGAATGATCAAAAGCAGCCCAACCGTTGCTCCCATCGTCATATTTTGCTGACCGATGACCTGCTTGTAGACGTCTGTCGCCAGTACGGAAAACTGTCCGCCGACAACCTTTGGTGCTCCGAAGTCAGTAAACGAGAGAGTAAAACAGACAAAGCAGGCGCTGACGATACCGTATTTCACGCTGGGAATCGTCACTACAAAAAACTTGCGCCAATGGTTCGCACCGAGCGTATCCGCCGCTTCGTACAGCTGATAGTCGGCAAAAGCAAGGGAAACAGCGAGAATCAAATACGCTTGCGGGAAAACATAGACGATCTCCGCCAAAATAATCCCCACTGGCCCGTACAAGTCGATGTCCCATTGAAACGGGAGCAACCCGAAGATCCCCGTCGTCACCAGCCCTTGATTCCCAAAGAGGTAGGTCAGGGCAATTCCGTGCATCATTGTGGGCGCAAACAGCGGCAGCAGCGCGATCGCCCGAAAGACTTCTTTTCCGCGAATTCCGCTGTGCGTCAAGGCATACGCAAACAGAAAAGCGAGTGTGACTGCGATCAGCGTCGTCATCGCAGAAATATATAAGGTGTTATTCAGTGACCCTGCCAGTGCTGGGGTGGAGAAGTACGTAACGAAATTGTCCAGGCCGATGAACTGACCGCTTTTGTTATAGAATGCCTTGGAAAACAGCTGGCCAAGTGGCAACAGAACACTCGCTGACAATCCAAGAACGACGAGTGCGATGAGCCACTTTTGCATGGCTTTTCCATCGAAGATCGATGTCATTTCCTTCATGCTGCTCACCCCTGTTCCTCTATGGTTGGCGCATGCTCAAAGGTCAACAAATTCTCCAGCGGAAACTCCAGCCACACCTTTTTGCCTCGGGCAATCCCAAGTCTTTGTGCCTCGGCCGCTATCAAATCAATTGTCAGAAGCTCTTTTTTTATCTGGCCTTCCTCTTGCCACTCTAGAAAGATTCGGTAAAAAGCACCGCGAAATTCTATCTCGGAAATAGTCGCAGATATGGCGCATTCGGATTCTTGCTGCAAAATCCGCACATGCTCCGGTCTGATCGCAAGTAAGCGATTCGGATCAGATTGCGCATTCTCAAAGCGACTGTACTCAAAAAAGTTGATCGCTCCGATAAAATCAGCAACAAACGGGGTGGCTGGGGTGTTATAGATCTCCTCGGGTGCGCCTACCTGAACGACCTCGCCGTGATCCATGACGACGATCTTGTCTGCCATTGTCAATGCCTCATCTTGGTCATGCGTGACCATTACTGTTGTCATGCCGTACTGCTCATGCAAACGCCGAATCTCCCGGCGCAGCTTTTGTCTTACTTTTGCATCCAATGCGGATAGTGGTTCATCTAAAAGCAAGATATCCGGCGATAGAGCAATCGCTCTCGCCAAGGCAATTCGCTGCTGTTGACCGCCTGAGAGCTGGCTGGGATATTTGGCGGCGGCATGAGACAAATCAACCATGTCTAGCGCCTCTTCTACTTTGGCTGCGATCTCTTTTTTCCCCAGCTTCTTTTCTTGCAGGCCAAAGGCAATGTTTTCGGCAGCCGTCAAATTGGGAAACAATGCGTACGATTGGAACATCATCGCAATGTTTCGTTTTGCTGGTGGCAGGGAAGTAATCTCCCTGCCTCCCAGAATCATCTTGCCTGTCGTCGGCTGTTCCAATCCAGCCAGCATTCTCAGTAATGTCGTTTTACCGCAGCCACTGGGGCCGAGCAGACAAACAAATTCATTCTTGTCAATTTCGATGGAAATGTGCTCCAATGCGGCAAACAAACCAAAGCGTTTACTGACCCCTTGAATGGATAGATAGGATTGTGTCATGCTGTTCTCCTCGCTGCTTACTTAGGTTCACTCTTGGTCGCGTATCGTTTTTCCCACTCCGCCAAGACGTTGTCACGATTTTGTGCGGCTTGATTCAGGTCGAGCTTGATTAATTGCTTGATCGGATCTACAGCGTAGCCTTCCGGGAGTGTCGCGCCTTCTTGCTTGATACTGACGATAGCGAAGTTCTGGTTATAGGCTTTCATGACTTCATCCGAGATAGCCCAGTCCAAGAACAGCTTGGATTCTGGCTTGATTTGACTCTTCTTGATCAAGGCATTCGCCTCTACATCCCAGCCTGAGCCTTCTGTTGGAAAGACGACTTCAACGGGCGCACCTTTTTTCTTCTCGGTAATCGAACGGTAGCCAAAGGAAATGCCGATTGGATATTCGCCCGATGCGGCCATTTTCGCTGGCTTCGAGCCGGAATGCGTGTAGATCGCCATATTTTCATGCAGCTTGTCGAGGTACGCCCAGCCTTCTTTCTCCCCTTTTAATTGCATGATTCCGTTGATGGTGAGAAGCCCAGTTCCAGAAGACGCTGGATTTGGCATCACGATCAGCCCTTTGTACTCCGGCTTGATCAGGTCTTCGTATGAACGCGGGATAGGCAAATTGCGTTTTTCCAGCTCCTTGGTATTGACCGCGACCGCAGTCTCCCATGCATCGATTCCTACCCAGCTTGCAGGTTCTTTGGAATCCTTAAACTCCGGGGATACCTTCTCGACTCCTTTCGGCGAATAGCCTTCGAGCATGCCTTGCTGTTCGAGTACAAGCAGGCTTGTCGCTGCTGTTCCCCATACGACGTCTGCTTGTGGATTGTCTTTTTCCGCCAGTAGCTTTGCTGTGATGATCCCTGTAGAATCGCGGACGATATTGACCTTTACATCTGGATATTTCGCTTTGAAGGATTCCAAATACGTTTTGATCTGGTCATCCTCCAGCGCCGTATAAACCGTAATCTCTCCTGAGGCGGTTGTACTTTCATTTGTGGAAGTTTGTGTGTTTGGTTGTGACCCTGGTGCTTGTCCACATCCTGCTAAAAACGCGATTGATAGAACGGAAGCAAGTAAAGGATAATGCCATTTCTTCATGAGAACCTCTCCTCTTTGCGGAATGTTCATTTCTTGGTTCCTACGACACCAATCTTACGGGGAAAATATTAAGCGGATATGAACGTAACGTAAATTGATTGTTTTTATGTGTGTTTGGTTGCGTTTTGTTGCGTTTGTTTCGATCAAAAAACAAAAAGACTCAGCCATCCCTGCAAACGGGATCAGCCAAGCCTTTGCTTCCTTACGTATTCTACTGTAAAGCAGCCTCTACAGCTGCTACTGCATGTATCTCTGTCGTATCAAATACCGGAACGGTGCAATCTTGGGATGTGATCAATAGACCAATTTCCGTGCAACCGAGGATGACTGCCTCTGCACCTTCCTTGACCAGTCTCTCAATAATCGCCTGATATGTACGTTTGGATTCCTCGCGAATGATCCCGACACACAGCTCATGATAAATGATGTCATGAACGAGTTTTCGCTCTTGTTCATCCGGCAGCAATACCTCTAATCCGTGTACGTCACGCAGACGCCCTGTATAAAAATCCTGCTCCATCGTAAATCGCGTCGCAAGCAGTGCCACTCGTTTATGCCCGTGGTTCGCGATCGCTTGCGCTGTCGCATCCGCGATATGCAGAAAAGGCAGGCTGGTCGCTTCCTCGATAGCGTACGCTAGCTTGTGCATCGTATTTGTACAGAGAACGATTAGGTCGGCTCCTGCCGCTTCCAGACTTTTCGCCGCAAGCGCCATCCGCTCGCCGGCTTCTTCCCATCGTCCTTCTCGTTGCATTTCTTCGATCTCGGCAAAATCAACGGAATACAGGATGCTTTTTGCCGAATGCAAACCGCCCAACCTCTCCTTGACGGTTTCATTGATCAAACGGTAGTAGACCAAGGAGGACTCCCAGCTCATGCCGCCAATTAATCCGATTGTTTTCATTGTTCTCTACTCTCCTTTGTCGTTATCGTTGCCATGTGCGTTTTTCCATCCCGCCTGACGAAAACGGGTCTGTAGCAGTGCATGCGCCTTCTTTGAACTCAGCGAAGTATCCAACGGAATCCCTCGTTCTAGCGCCTCCGCTTCTGTTAACAAGGTTTCTTTTACACCATCAGCATCCAGCCCTAATGCCAGAGCCATCTTTTTGAAAAAAGAATAATAACTCTCTTTCTTTGCTGGACCGAGATGAAGGGTTCCGAGGTAAGAAGCGTGCAGCAATTCGTGGATGGCCTTCCCCACATCTTCCACATGGACAAACGTCTTGTACAAATTACCTGCCCGGCTTATTTCTCTGCCAGCTTCCAGGTCTTCACACATCGAAGCGACGCGTTTATCCCATTGCCCAACCACATTGCGACCATAAATCGGGCCCAATCGCACAATGACATGGTTGGGAGACCGCTCTCGGATGCGCGCTTCCCCTCGTATTTTGGCATTCGAATAAGCAGCTAACGGATTTCTCTCATCTAATGGTTCAGGCGGATCTTCTTCCCGATAAGAGCCTGTACCTCTTCCGAAAACACCGTCTGTGGAGATGAAGATAAATTTGCGCTTTTCCGGCAACTGAGAAAGCAGAACATCCCAGCCTTTTTCTATTAGCTCTGGTTCATCTGTTGCACTCATCAACGCCCAAATGACAACATGTGGTGAAGAGTCTTGCAGGATCGCTGAAAAAGAAGGGGGATCAGTTACATCGATTTGGAGCAGATGACCAGCAGTTGATGCCGAAAAGCGTGTACCTATGAGTTCAATAGCCTCGTCTTGCAAAAGCTCATGATAGATTTGACTCCCCAAGTAGCCGCTTCCCCCGAGCAACAATACTCGGTGTTTCTCCATGGCTGTCTCCCTCCATTTCCGTTATGATCCAATATACCACTATCTCCCATCTAGAGCGACGCATAAATAGTCCAATCACCTTTATGAAAAAGGGTTGTTTTCATAAGTCTTATTTATAGGAAAACCCCAAAGCTTTCAAATTTTAACTAGCTATCACAAAATCAAATGTACCAACCCGATGAATCGGATCATTGGTAGACAGCCCCGACCATGAACCATTCGAGAGCTTCTGAAAATTCATGAGGAAGCTCTGACACCTGGAGGAAGGTGCACATCTCGCTTACGATCCGTTCTCTGTTTTGCCCGTATTGCTCTGTGAGCAGAGCTAGCTTCTCCCAATCACTGAGCTCTTTTTGAAAGGCAGCTCGATCCAATGGCCGGCCGTGCGATTCCACGAAAAGGATTGCTTCAGACTGGTATGCTTGCTTCAACACGCGCAGAAAACGGGAAGCTGTATAACTGCGCGGTCCGCCATAGACAGAGGGACCCAAGGCATCTCCCAGGAACAGCGTTTGATCCTCTTTTACGTACACATAGCACGAATCTTCCGAATGATCTCCTCCGACACGGTTCACCTGACATGTCACGCCACCAAGGTCGATCGTGATCGATTCATCGAATAGGATATCCGGCTCGACTATTCGAATCAAGTCCCGGTTCATTCCGTACTCTTTTCTGATGTTCGCCATCGTGCTGGCATTGATGACCTTCTCCTTACAGAGCTGTTCCATGACTTCATCCGACCATTCCAGCCCCATCAGTTTGCTCAATGAATGTGCGGTTTTTGCCTGCGCGATGGTAGGTAGATCCCATGCTGACATTCCGAATGTATGATCCCAGTGCCAATGAGTCAGTATGAGCAGATCTGGAAGACGAACGCCTAGCCTTTGCAACTCCTGACGAAATAACGCGGCATGCGCCGGTGAATTTCCAGCATCAATCAAGAGGGTTTTTCTTGCCCCCGTAATGGCTGCTAGGATGGGGCGATCCGTGTCATGACTTGCATGCATAATCAAGATATGCTCGGTAATCTGTTCGATCGTGGACATTTCCTTCTCCCCTTCCCAAATACGCCAATGTAATTTTCTCTCTACAGAATGACTCAGCAATATTTTCCATGTTATCACACAACACTTCCCCCTCGCACAAACAAAAAACGCCCGTGTTACCAGGCGTTGGTGATTTCCTCGAGAGCGGATTCGATGTTTTTCTGGCAGCAGGCAATGTGAGTAACATGCATGGCGACATCGCCAAGAGCGACAGCACGCGTGCTGGATAGATCGATATCCTCATCATTGTAGGTGGTAAATGAGCTATGCAGCTGCCGGAATTGCAGCGGGTGGGTATGCGCTCCGGAAAAGCTGATGGAGCTTTTCGAGAGAGGTACTCCAATGACCGCAAAATCATAGGCTTCGCCCGGTTGAAAGGTCTGCTCGACCCATTCAAACAAACGGGTGACATAGGGGTCTCCTTTTCTCTGGGTAAACCGGAATGGAGGTTGGGTCAATTTCGAAAGCATGTAGAGTCCTCCTTTTGTCTAGTGCGATAAGACCTTGCTCAGGAATGCCTGTGTTCGAGGTTGGTCAGGTGAGGAGAAGATCTTCTCCGGTGGCCCGTCCTCAATCAACGTACCGCCGTCCATCACGACTACGCGATCAGCTACCTCACGGGCAAAGCCCATCTCGTGAGTGACGACCACCATGGTCATCCCTTCTGCAGCCAGCTGTTTCATGACGGCCAGCACTTCCCCTACCAATTCAGGATCGAGGGCTGAGGTAGGCTCGTCAAACAGCATTACTTTCGGCTTCATTGCCAAGGCGCGAGCGATGGCCACACGCTGTTTTTGTCCGCCTGACAATTGGTCCGGATACATATCTGCCTTTTCAGCAAGTCCGACCTTGCGCAGCAGCTCGCGTGCCTGTTTCTCGGTTTCCTCCCGCTTTGTTTTTTTCACAGTCATCGGGGCCATCATGACGTTCTCAAGCACGTTCACATGAGGGAACAAATTGAAGTTTTGAAACACCATACCTACCTCAGCGCGAACCTTGTCCAGCTCTTTCTGGGGCATTTCCACGAGCTTTCCGTCCTTTTGAATCAATCCGATCGGCTTTCCTTCGATCTCAATCGAGCCTTCTTGAATCTGCTCCAGGTAATTCATGCAGCGCAGCAACGTGCTTTTTCCGGAACCGCTTGGCCCGATCATTACCACGACTTCGCCTTGACTGACATTGAGGCTCACATCTTTTAGGACGTGCAGGCTTCCATATGATTTGTGGATTCGTTTGACGGATATCATCAGGCACGCGCCCCCTCTACACTCAATTTGCGTTCCAGACGGCCGATGCCGACCGAGATGGAGTAGTTGACGAGGAAGTACAGAACAGCGATGCCGATGTAGATCTCAAAGTAACGGAAATTGTTCGATACGATCAGATTGCCTGCGCGCATCAATTCAGACACCGTAATGACGGACAGAAGCGAAGAGTTCTTGGTCAACGCGATGAATTCATTGCACAGCGGCGGAAGCATGCGGCGTACAGCTTGCGGCAAAATAACCTTCACCATGGTGTGGAAATGACTCATCCCGAGAGAACGTCCAGCTTCCATTTGTCCTTTATCAATCGATTGAATCGCTCCGCGCACGATTTCCGATACGTAAGCGGCGCTGTACATCCCGAGTCCCAGCACCCCAGCTACAGATGCACTCAAATCCACTTGCAAGCCGATCGCCAAGCCATAGTAGAGAATCATGAGCTGCACCAACAGCGGAGTTCCGCGAAACCATGCCAGATACAAGGAGCAGAGTATAGATATCCATTTTTGCTTGGACATCCTTCCGAGACCAATGATCAGACCCAGAACCGCACTTAGAATCAGTGCCATGAAAGTCATCGAAACCGTAACCCATAGCCCTTCCAGAAGCGCATATAAATTGTTGTCTTCAAAAATCACCATAAAATCAAGCGCCATTGGTGCACCTCCTGATGTTGTTATTCACCAAACCATTTTTTAACGATTTCTTCTTGCTTACCGTTTTCTTTCAAGGTTTTCAGTGCCTTGTCGAGAGCAGCTACAAATTCTTTGTTTTCCTTGCGTACACCGTAACCGTAGTATTCTTGCGTCAGCTCAACATCTAGAACTTTTACCTTTTGGCTCTGCTTTGCGTACACCTTGGCAGCAGGCATTCCAGTAACAACAGCGTCTACGCGATTGCTTTCCAGCTCGAGGAACATTTCTACGTTTTTCTCGACCTCCACGAGTTTTACTTCCGGATATTTCTCTTTCAGGAATTTGGCAGACTTGGTACCGATTTGGACGGCTACTTTTTTGCCTTTCAAATCATCAGCACCTTTGATCGTGTCATTTCCGTTTTGCACCATGATAGTCAGACCGCCTGGATAATACGGCTGGGAGAAGTCGATGGTTTGTTTGCGCTCATCCGTGATGTACATCGCGGATACGATCATATCGAACTTCTTGCCTTGCAGTCCTGGAATCAGGCCTTTGAAGTCGGTGTCTACGAATTCGACTTTCTCCGCGCCCAGCTCAGATGCGACCGCTTTCACAAGTTCGATGTCAAAGCCTTCATATTCGTTCTGTGCATTCTTGTATTCGAATGGCTGGAAAGTAGCGTCCGTTCCTACCAACAAGGTTTTGGTGTCTTTGATCTTTTGCAGCACTTCATCTGTTGGTGCTGCAGCTTGACTACCATTGCCCGACGCAGCTGTCTGCTCTGCAGGCTTGGCACCACAGCCAGCGATCAAAGCCCCGGTGACCAGTAGTGCACACAGAGAGAACAGTCCCTTACGAAATCCCTTCATGTTGTAGACCCCCTACCAAATATATTTTATTGATTTCGAATATTAGTTATATTCAAATATCGTGCCAAGCGAGAAATCGAAGAGGAAAAGGAGAAGCAATAGCAAACGAAGGGCTGTCTAAAGCCATTCTCAGGTCGTTTGCCATGAGTTGCGAGAGTCTTTTGAAAATACAAAAAAGGCGGCAAAATCCGCCGCCCTGCGAAAATTGCCGCCGGCCATTTCTGCCGCCTCGTCTATTCCTCTTCTTGTTCATCTTGGTATTTTTTCAGCTTATCCCGCAAGGTTCGCTCGCCCATATCCAGCAATTGCGCTGTTTTACGGCGATTTCCTTCCTGATGGGCGAGGGTGTGCAGGATGACCCTTTTTTCGATCTGCTCCAGCGTATCCCCGACGTAGACAGGGATCAGCTTTTGCTTGCTCGTGACCTGCTTAAGCTGCGTCCCTTGCAGTTCCTTTGGCAAATCTCGCTTTTCGATCAGGGATGAGCTCGTCAAGGCAATCGCCCGTTCTACGATGTTTTGCAGCTCTCTGATGTTGCCAGGAAAATCGTAGCTTTCCATCACTTGCAGCGCTTCCTGCGAGATACCGTCGATCGGCTTGCCCATTCGCTCGCTAATTTTTTTGATAAAGGAATGCACGAGCAGCGGCACGTCCCCTTCTCGTTCGCGCAGAGGAGCGAGCTGGATCGGGATGACGTTGAGCCGATAATACAAGTCCTCGCGAAAACGGTTTGCTTTGACTTCCTTCCAAAGGTCTCGATTGGTCGCCGCGATGATCCGCACGTCGATTGATTTCTCTTCCAGGCCTCCCAGTGGGGTCACGGTTCGTTCCTGGATGACCCGCAGTAGCTTGCTTTGCAGGGACATATCCATTTCCCCGATTTCATCGAGAAAGATCGTGCCGCCATCAGCTAGCACGAACTGCCCAGGCTTGCTCTGCATGGCTCCGGTAAAAGCCCCTTTTTCATAGCCAAACAGCTCGGATTCCAACAAATTATCGGGAATAGCTGCGCAGTTGACTGCCTGAAACCGCTTGTTTCTGCGTTGTCCTTGGTAGTGGATCGCGCGGGCGACCAGCTCCTTGCCTGTTCCGCTTTCGCCGTTGATTAACACACTGGAGTCAATGTCTTTGACCTTGTCGATCAGATCAAGGATTTGTTGCATGGCTTTGCTGTTTCCGATCAGACCGTAGCTGTCGGACAGCTTATCCAGCTCTTCGCTTAGCCATTTGACGCGCGTCTGCAGCTGGTACAATTCTTCTGCTTTGGATAGCAAAATGTCCAGCTCGTCCATCATCAAGGGTTTGGTCAAATAGTAGAAGGCACCGTGCCGCATGGCTTCCACGGACGAAGAGATGCTTCCGAAGGCAGTCATCATGATCACTACGGTATCCGGTGACAGCCGTTTGATTTCCTTGAGCACTTCTGTTCCGTCATGAGCCCCGATTTTTAAATCGAGCAGGACGAGAGCGATCTCTACCTGCTGGAGGAAAGGCAGCGCCGCTTCTGGGTCGGTGAAGGTATTGACCAGATACTTTTCCTCCAAGGCAAATTCAAGTGACTGACAGATGGCAGGTTCATCATCAATGACTAACAGATGGTGCATAAGAGTCCTTCCCTTCTGTTTCTTGCTGTGGCATCGGCAAGCGAATAATCATGGTGGTGCCGTGACCAGGCTGACTGTGCAGGTCGATGGCCCCTCCATTTTCTTTGATTAATTGATAGGTGATCGAGAGTCCGAGACCTACCCCATTTGCTTTGGTACTAAAAAATGGCTCGAAAATGCGGTACTTGTCTTCTGGTGACATGCCATGCCCATTGTCTTCTACTTCGACGACGACCATCTGCCCCTCTGTATATCCGCGAATATTCAATTTGCCTTGCGCGTCCATCGATTCTATGGCGTTGAGCACGACATTGATCCAAATCTGCTTGGTTTGGTTGACGTCAGCCTCGATACACAAGTGAGGGGGAAGGCTGAGTGACACCTGAACCTTTTTCTCTTTGATCTTCTGGCTGCACAGCTGCAGGACCGCTTCCATCAGGTCAGCGACACGGAAACGGGCTGGATGCGGCGGTTTTGGCCGGGCGTACTCCAACAGATCATTCACGAGATCATTCAGGCGCAGTATTTCGCCAGGCACCTGCTGCGCGAAGAAATTCCGAAATTTGGGGTTGTCAAATTTGGTCGGCAAAAGCTGGGTATAGGTGAGAATAGAGGTCAGGGGGTTGCGGATTTCGTGTGCAATCCCCAAAATCAATTGCCCTAACGAACGCAATCTGTTTTCGCTCTCCAGCTTCTTTTCCATGTCCTTTTGCTTGGTCACGTCATGAAAGTTGATGATGGCTCCTGTGATTTCCTTTGCAGGAGAAATAATCGGAAAAATATTGTAGCGGATCACCAGCCGCTGGGCTTGCCCGTCTCGTTCCCTTTCCCAAACGATCTCTTGCTCCAGATACGTACTACCCTGCATTAGGACATCCTCGACCTGATTATTGGGAATAAACTCTGCAAGAATCGTTCCGCTCAGGGGAAGGCCAGTTAAACGGTGATCGACGTCGAGAAAGTCGACTGCTTTTCGATTCATCAAAAAAATGCGGCCGTGCTGGGTGAGTGTGACATAAAAGCTGTAGGTGCTGTTGAGCAGCTGCTGTTGAAATTGCAGATTCTCCTCGAGCAGCGCCATTTTTTCTTTCAGCTCCCGATTGATTTCGTGGATCTGGGAGGTTCTTCTCTGCACTTCCTTTTTCAACATGCGATTCCACCATAAAATCCCGAGGACGATCAGTAGGCCAATGCCGGAGCCCCACTCTAGATAGAGGCGAAGGCGCTCCAAGTTAGGCGTGTTTGGTCTGATGTACTGTCCGAACCATTTTCGTTCGATTTTGTCATACGTTCCGTTTTGTTTGATCTTGGAGATAGCCTTGTTGATCTCAGTCAGTAGCTGCACGTTTTTAGGAAGAACCGCGACTCCATAATCAGTCGGATCGATCGGGTCGCCTACGATTTTGATTTGGGATTGCTGGTTGTTTTTTTGCAGGAAGTACTGCCCCGTGATGCGATTGCCGACAAACGCGTCTACCTTTCCGTCGAGGAGCAATTGCACAGCTTCTTCCTGACTGTCTGTCTCGATGAAGCTGGTATTTTGAAGCTCAAGGAAAAGATCCGCCGCGATGTCTGCTTTTTGGATGGCGACCCTCCGACCAGTCAGGTCTCCGATCCCGAAGATGTGCACATTGTCTGTTCGCACGAATATCCCCTGGGAGCTTAAAAAGTATGGAGCTGAGAAATCGTACAGCTTGTCACGCGCAGGACTGTATTTCATTCCTTGCACGGCATCGACATGTCCGTTTCGCAAGGCATCGAGAGCTACATTCCAGGGCAAGGGCACGAATTCAATTCGCATACCCGTCTCAATCGAAATGGCGTTTATGATGTCTACATTAAAGCCGCTGAATACGCCAGTCTGGGCAAAGTACTCGAAGGGCGGAAAATTATTATCCCCTGCGATGCGAATGACTTTTTCCTGATGTACCTCGCTGGGGATCGTCATGCCGATAGTCAAGAGCAGAATCACTCCGAGCATCAGCCCGATCCCTATTTTCTTTCCGCCAATCATGCTATGCACCGCCGTTCACCGTCTTGTTGTTGAAAAGGATAAAGTGTTGTTGATCGAAATTCAAGCGCGTATTGTTCCGTGAAAATAAAGTTATCTTTTCGGATTAGTTGTTACACGACTTCACTCTATCTAAATGTAAAGTAGCCGCTCCCCTGAAGTATGTAGGAAAATGGCTGTTGGATAAAGCCAATTAGGTTGAGACTAATAATTCGTCGCACATATTCATAATTGATATAATGGATTATTATCTAAACTAGTCTGGAATAACAAAAGGGACCCCGATAGGTCCCTTATTGTTGATATGTTGTGACATGAATATTCGCCTTACGTCCTTGACCCTGTTGGTTCCGTGAAAGAATGTCCCAATTAGGGGATGAATCTTGACAGACCCGAGGACCTTGTTAGAATTTATCCAACAAGGTCCTCTACTCTATTCAACTAAGTTTACATGAAATCGGTTCTTTAATTCTGACCATGTGGCGTTAAGAAATTCAACCTTGTTCGTAAACCCAATATAATGCTCAAAATTTTCTTCGTCAAAAGTTGCATAATATTCTTGTTGGAATATCACATTCGAGTATTTATTAAAGTCGTCGCCCTCCTTCACTACAACACATCGAAATAAACTGTCGATATCTATTGCTTTTATAATCTCGTCCTTTGTCTTTACTGAGAACCAAATAATATTTGGTGGTGTATTATTTGGTTGGTCCCAGTGAGGAATTGTCTCTTCCCACGGCAATACCCATTCTGTATTAGTAAATAGACGTCTTTCATTGATGAATTCTTGAATGTCAGTATCAACTAATGGCAAATTTCTTTCATAGAAAGAAAAAAGCAATAAGGAGTCTTTTTTTATGAATAGACCAAGCAAGTGAGCAACATCCTCAGTTGACGCACTATGCTTTAATATTCCATATGGTTCTTTCAGATTAATTTGCATATAGTAATCTCCTAATCTAAGCCATCTCTCCTGTTTGACCAGCTTTAGCCTATTTTACTATAACTGGAATCAATCGAACGATGGCCCCGTGAGTCCCACCCTAATGCTCTTGCTTCATCTTTAGTAATATAGTTATCCGGTAACTTCCCATGCTTTTTAATATACGTAGCGACTGCGTTTAAATCTACACATGAATTATGCGTCCATATTTTAAGATTTGAAACGAAGTAGGTATGGAAGTCCTTTACCATGAAATTATAAACCGTTGCGTGTTCCGTCTTAACCTCGGAGCCGCCTCCACCTGGATTACCTAAATCGGTTGAGTTTGAAACCGTCAGGCCATTGCACGTATTCGGCCATGCAAAAAACCGCAGCTTCACGGTGGCGATCTTGTCTTGCTGGTCTTTGGATTAGCCGCACATATCTCAATCTGGATTGTCGGCCTGTTAATTGACCGTATGCTGCGCCCACTTGTATTAATCAGCCTGATGGGTTTTGCGCTTGCGTCCATTGCCCTATGGGTGGGCGGCACATCGGCACCAATAGTCTATACGGTGGTGGTGTTATAGGGCCTGACCTTCGGCGGTGCCGCTACGCTGCTGCAAACCGCGCAAGCCAATGCAAGTGGTGAAGAAGACGTTGATATAGCAATGCCGATTAATACCACTGTATGGAATTTGGCCATCGCTGGTGGAGGCATTGTAGGTGGTGCCTTGCTTGAGCCTTGTTGGATTACAATCGTTTCCAGGAGTGCTGTTGATTCTGCTGATTGTTGCTTTGATTATCGCGTGGAGTGCGAAGAGATACGGCTTCCCCCAGTAACAATAAAAACGGGGATCCCAATAAACTTTATTATCTTTGAACACCAGGCTATCAGTCTGGATCATCCAAAAACTTAAAGGAATAAAAAACGCCAACCGGTATGGTTGGCGGCTTAGCGTATATTTTCGTTTAAATGCTGGCGGTCCCCCTTTTACAGTTTGTTATTCCTTAGACATTTCGTTAAAGAAAGCTACATCATCGACTGCCAGCCTCACCGTCGGATGACCGGGCTTCGCCGCCTTGCCGATGGCGATCAGCATAATCGAAGTGTAGCGTTCTGATATGCGGAAAGTTTCCATGAACTTTTGTTTGTCGTAGCCGCCAATCGGTACCGTGTCGTATCCTTTAGCGCGGGCGACAAGCATGAGTTGCATCGATACTAGCCCGCCGTCGGTATAAGCGATTTGGCGGATGGCCTCGGGCGGCATGCTCGAATACATGCCGGTATAGTGTTCAACCATCGATTTTGCCGTATCCGCAGGCATGAAACCCGCCTCGACAGCTTGACCGTAAATCTTCTCGGCCATCCGGATGTTCTCCAGGTCTCCAAGAACGGCGACGACAGCCGAAGCTTCGACCACTTGCTGTTGATTGAATGCGATCGGAAGCAGCTTCTGTTTCAACTCCGGCGTGTCGATAACGAGAAACCGCCACGGCTGCAGGTTAGCAGCTGAAGGAGCCAGCGTGGCTTGCCGCAGTATTTCGACCAATTCCTCCCGCGAAATTTTGACCTCGGGATTATAACTACGAACCGACCGGCGTTCTTGAATAACATCGAAAAAAGGTTGGTGCTCCATCGTTTGCGATGGTTGTGAAATTGACATGGTTCTCTCCTCCTTTTGGTTTGGAAAAGCTGCATGCAGTATTTCGTTCAAATACAACACTGGTTGTTTGAACAACACTTGTTGTATTTGTAGGTTATAATAACAACTGATTGATGCACAATCATCAATAACCGTAAACCGTTGTATAGACAACACCATCTCTATAATGTCGTTTTTATGGGGGAGATCCTAACCATGACAATGAAAAAGAATGAAGCTGATCCTCGTGTGGTACGTACACGACGACTCCTTCAAGACGCTTTTGATTCACTAATTCAAGAGAAAGATTTTGAATCGATAACCGTTAGGGATATTGCAGAGCGGGCTACTGTTAACAGAACGACTTTTTATGCGCACTTTGTAGATAAGTTCGAAATTCTTGAGGCCAAACTAATGGAATCATTTATGACAATCATAAATCGTAGAATAAGCGGTCATGAAGTATTAAATGAAGAAACAATTCAGAGTATTTTTCTGGGTGTATGCGATTTTCACAAGGGTCTAAGCACTATGTGCAAAAGAAGGTATGAATCGCTTGGACCTGTATTCGAAATTCAAATAAAGGAAAAAATTCAAACGATACTTCTTTCCTTTATAGACAAAGACAAGATGCTATCGAGTCCAAACGCGCAATTCTTAATAAATACAGCTTCTATCATGTTAAGTTGGGGGATGTATGGGGCGGCTTACGTTTGGAACAATGAGGGGCGTCTAATTAGTGCGGAATCATTCGTTAAACAGACGATGCCCTTAGTGATGAACGGAGCCAAAGAACTGCTGGGATAGGTCCTGTCGCTATTGCTCTATCCTGCCCGTTCAGATGAAACCATTATCTTGAGTCACCGGTTGTTGTGTAACACAATGAATCATCCCGCAATCCTTGTGTGCTGTACGACGGCCTGGCCCCAATACCATGGATCCTTAGAAATAATAACAACTAGTCCGAAAAGTTACCTTTTCGGATTAGTTGTGAAATAGGTGTTGATAATCCCCAAGATCGCTTGAAATAGAGCTTCACTTACAAAGAAACACCCTTCAGCCCTCACCGGAAATTTTATAACGAATTTCCGTCTATAATTAGAGGGCAAGGTGGCTAGCCTTCACGTTGCCTTACCTGTATATGTCAACTGGCACTTTACCAGTTTGTTATTGACACAGTAATCATCGTTGCAATAGTCAAGTTATGTTACGGATAAAATGCAATTCTTTGTATAACCGCCCTTACTATAGTTGTCGCACTATCCATCTTAAAAGTTGCGAATGAATTTGAAAAAACCGTAAGAAAACGAAGGTAACAAAAAACAGGTCAATCATGGTAGCATCTAACCATAATCGACCTGTTTGTTGTATCGGCATAGCGTTATTTAGGGTATAAATTCAAGCATTGATGTACGTACTAACGAAATGACGAAATCTTTTTATGGGTATTACATGGGTTATATGTGTTATTGGTTGAATGATGAGTACATTCGGCACTGGCCCCCTCTGCCTCGGAATAAAGCAAAACGGTTATCCATTATGGATAACCGTCAATATCTTATGAGTCTGTACTGACTAGATTCTACCTAATGCTCTATCAGCTTCTATTTGAAGTTGTATCGTTTTAGTTCCCATGTATTTCTGTGCAGTCCCTAGAATCGTTCTGTCATTTCCGAGTATTTCCAACACCGTAATTGAAAAAATGTTCTTTAAGTGAGCATCTTCGTCATTAGATACTTCTTCAAAATATTTAAAAATACTTTCTAACAAATTGATGTTCCTTTCCTCACTTAATAGTTTAATTATTTCAGGCATGAAGATGTCCTCAATTATGACAGTTTCTAGCACCTCACCGTAATCTGCGATTGATTTTCTATACGCGTCATCAGCTGACGGTAAGAAATCTAACATTACTTTCAAGAATTCTTCCGATTTTTTATTCATAACCACCAACTCCTCTATTTAAACAGTCTTATTGCATCCTCTAAATCATCCGTTAAAGCATCAAGTATATCTAAGTCATTAAGACCAAGTTTCCCGGATTTCCCTAGATCATTTAACTGCTTTACCCGGTCCTTTGCTTTTTGTAGATGCGTTGAAGAACCTTCGTAAAACTCCTTTGTTAGTATATAAGCAGTTCCGCCATCCCCTTCTTTTGCACCTGGTCTATAAAGTTCATTTACTATTTTTCTTAAATCTTCATTTTGAACAGCAGATAACAATTTTTCTCTAGTAGAACCAGTAAATTCGGGCATTTTGTCTAAAAGTCTAGTAACTCTATTAATAGCACAATTATGCACCCATATACCAAGATTAGATACAAAGTAAGAATGAAAATCCGCTACTTCAAAATTATAAACTGTAGCTTCGCGCTTCTCATTCTCAATCTTATCTATTGCGAGTGTATTACCGTCGCTTGAAACAAGCAAATCATTAACTTTAAGATCTTTTACAAGCGTCCATCCTTTACCATTCAACCAAATTGGATGTTCAGCAGTAGCTTCAATGATCTCGTCGCCGATATAAATTTTATAAATTTCATCAGCTTGTTTTTGGAACAGCCCTACAACTTCTTTATAAGCTACCTCACCAGTCTCTTCATCTTTTGAAAGAACCTTATCCCCTACCTCGATTTCCTCAATAGGTTTCTCCCCTTCGTCTGTTAGAACCTTTGTTCCAGCAGTAAAACAATTACAATCATAGACATCATTTATTTCGTCAATTAATTCCTTAATTGTTTTACTTAATTTGACAGTGAGAGTAGACCCGATACGCATGACACGCACGGCCGCCCCCCCTGCAAGCGAAAAGATGATTGCATCGCCTTCCAGCATAAACTCAATTCTTGCCCCCGAGAAGTCTCGGTGTTCGTCTTTAATAGAATTGCTAACCAATCTCTTCGTTATTTTTCCCCTTTCAGTAATAGGCTCATAGTATGTTCCGTTATTTTTTGCATCCATTTCTTGCGCGGCAACTAATCCGCTCCATCTGTTGGTAACTACCTCATACATAATTACGGACATCAGTAAATCTTTATCGTAAGAGCCTGTTTGTTCGCCATGATACATTTTCATGTTTTTAAGCGTTCTTTGCATCGTTTTAATGTATTCGGTAGATACTTCCTGGTTGTATGTCTTAACTAGTTCATCAATATTAAGAGGTTCTGTATCTTTGGAATTGTAGAATCTAAACCATGAATCAATTGTATATCTTTCTTCAACGTCTTTTGCTCGAATTTTTACAATGTAAGTTCCATTTTTTAAGATTGGCTGGGTAGTCGGCATATTGATGGAACCATCCCACGTAAAGGTATGCTTCACATTCTTCGCCAAAAACCTTCTCGTTTCTAGGTAAACTACATGAGTTGGATTATCTTTAGGTGCTACGGTAATAACCGTTTCCTGATGATCTTCGTAGTATTTCCATGAAATCGCTCCGACAATGTTTAAGGCTGGATCTATAGCCATATACCCCGTATCCCGTACTACTTTATGAAACTTTGTATGGTAGATGGGAGTTGGAGCAGTCTGTAACGAGCGTAGAGCCGCTCTTTTCTCTTTCCTTGGATTTTGCTTCCATACTTTCGCATAAAATACGCCTATGTCGCCTGGAATAAATAACACGTCTTCCTGATTCGCATAAAACGTCTGGAGCTCATTTCCGTCTTTATCTTCTAACGTTAGAATGTTGTTGTCGACATATAAATTCATATCGGCAATCTCATCCAGCGTAAGCTTGAAATAATCAACATCGTATGGTGAAGACAAACGGTCGGAATAAATCCCATCCCATTCCGCTACGGTAGCTGTTTCGCGAGAATTGTCGAAATCTGACTCTACTGTCAATCTGGTCAATAAATTTGCATTTGCCTTTGCGGTAATCTTTACATAATACGTCGTATTCGGCGCAAGCTTTGCTTCCACCATGGAGAATAGCGAACCGAAAGGGCCATCATGATCATCATTTTGCACAATCACATTCTGCATGGCAGAATCGCTGTACAAGGTAAGAGCCGTGTCTACCTCTCCACCACTCTCTTGATACGGAGATGTAAACAAGCGATGCAATCCCTCTTTTTCTGTGGTGAACTGATAGATGACCTCTTTTGTATTCTTCGTCACATCGACAAAAGTGTTGACCGCTACATTCTCAATGATCGGGACTGGATCTGAAGTTACGACAAAATGCTCATAGGCTCCATAATAAGTAATGGGATTATCATTGATGACTGTCGCGGTAAAGGTATGACCAGCCTTAATTGTTTCACTCTTTGACGTGCTTTTTTTATCACTGTCTGTGATCTTACCGTCTGGACTCTTGACTTCAAGACGATAGGGATCATAACGTGTAGCAGTTGTTTTGATTTTCGAACTTTTTTTACTCTGATTAAGAATGCTTACACTTTCATTCTTTAAAAGGGTTCGTTTTAACAAGGCGGGTTGCAAACTTTCACTTCTTGCTATCGTGCTTTCAAATCCGCTGAACGTCACTGGAGAAGCCGAAGTAACCGTTACAACTACCTTTCCACCTGCGGGAATTTCAAGTAAATCTTTAGAGAAATCACGTTCTAGACTATGACTGGTTCCATCCACTTCGTACATGGCATAATCAAATTTATTCCCAGACTCATATGTAACATCTGTCTTTATTTCTCGTGTTACATCACTTTTGTTTACAAAGACATAAGATTGACCTTGTTGTACTTGTTGGTTAAATGTTAAAGAAACCGCTGACTCTTCTTTTAAAATGTCATAGTAACCTGCGAACGTAACCGGCAGGTCAGTGGTCACTGTTGCTGTCAGCTTACCCCCTGGTGGTACGGATACTTGGAGCTGAGAAGTGTCGTTGGCCTCCATACTAATAGAACCGTCACTCTTCATCACTTGATAAGTAAATCGATTTTTGTTGTAGGTTGCATCTGTTAGAACTTGTACGGTATCTTGACTTGAATTCCGAATCCCAATTGTTTCATTTTTAACCGCTGTTCGTTTGAAAAGAGCAGGGGTAGGACTCACTCTTCCTTCCAATCCATCTTTAAAACCTTCGAATGTCACAGGTTTTAAAGATATGACGGTGACCACTACTCTACTGCCCGGAGGCATTGAAATTTGTCTTCCATTATCACTTGCAGACTGACGTGTTGGAGCTCCTTGATAGTACAAGGTATAATCGTATTTCTTATCCTGAGAGGAATAAGCATCTGTATCTATATACTGGTATTTGTTCGTACTCGTGTTTGTGAATACATAAGACTCGCCTTGGTTCAGCTGTAGTTTAAAGCGTATCGAACTAGAACCATCTTCTTTAAAGAGGTCATAATATCCATAAAAGGTAACGCTCTGATCGGAGGGAATGGTAACCGTCAGCTTTCCACCTGCTGGTATCTCCAAGCTTGTCGCAGTTGCATCGTTTTGCTGTTTGACGACAGAACCAGTATTAGAGGCAATCTGATAACTGTATTTATTCCTACTTGACGCATTCGTTTCAATCTTCAATTCTTTCGTGCTTGTGTTTAAAAAGCTTACCGTCTCACCATTAAACACTTGGCGCTTAAATAGTGCAGGATTTGCGCTGGGGCTTCTTTTTACACCTTTCTCAAATCCTTGGAAGGTCACAGGTATGGAAGACGTGACCGTAACGACCATTTTTCCACCGACTGGAATATACTTCGATCTCAAAGTTGTATCCAGGGCATACGAATTGCCAGTGCCGTCGCTATTATAAACGGTGTATTCAAATCGATTTCCTTTTGAAGAAGAAGCATCTGTTTCAATCTCTTGAATCTTTCCACTAACATTCGTAAAGATATAAGATTCGCCTTGTTTGACTTCTTGTTTGAATAGAAGATCTTCTACCTGTTCTTCTTTAAAATGATCAAAATATCCGTGAAATGTTACCGGATTATCTTTGGTTACTGTTGCAGTCAACGTCGCACCAGCTGGAACAGGTATGCTTCTCAAGGAGGAATTGTCCTGTTGACTCACGATAGACCCATCACGACTTGTAACTTGGTAAGTAAATACTTTATTTGGGCCAGCATCTGTTAGAGCTTTAAGGTCGAATGAGCTTGTATTTCTCACACTGACTGTTTCATTTTTGGTAACCGTTCTTTCCCAAAGAGCAGGATCAACACTTGGGGTTCCGACAAAGATAGGGTCATATACTTGGAACGTGATTGGCGTGCTAGACTTAACCGTTACGACTATCTCTCCACCTGCGGAGACAGCATTCGATCTTGCATATGAATTAGCAGCCTGGGAATGTACTGTGCCATCGCTTTTGTAAATAGCAAAATCAAATCTCGTATCTGTCGAATACGCAGCATCGGTATCTAACCTTAATGTCTTTTCACTATTATTGACAAAACGATAGGACTCGCCTTGATTCAGTTTGTGACTGATGACAGTTCCATCGGAGGTGTCCTCTTCTTTGAAGATGTCATAATAACCACCAAATGTTACAGGATCATCAGATGTCGAAGTGGCTACAAACTTTCCACCTGCTGGAACGGAATAGGAAACTGTCGACGTATCGACAGCCTGTTTATAGACCGAACCATCACTGTTGAATATATGGTAACTGAATTTCTTTTTCGTACCACCAGTGTATTGAATGGACTCACTTTGTGAGCTTGTATTTACTGCAATAAACGTTTCATCTTTACTCAACGTTTTTTTAAATAAAGCGGGTTCTGATGCAGAATAATAGGTTGTCTTTTCTACATCTCCCGTAAAAGTTACAGGAAATCCAGTAACCGTAACAACAAGCCTTCCATCTAGCGGGATCGACCTTGAAGTAGCAATGGAGTCTAGGTCATGAGCGACGCCCTCTCCCTCTGCATTGTACGCAGCATAGTCATACGTCCTACCATCACTTCTCGAAGTGTCGGCCTTCAACGAAGAACTTGATTTAGGATTACTATTTTCAAAAACATAAGTCTCACCTTCGGAAATGGTTAGCTCGAATGTTTCCCCCGCAACTCGGCTCATCAGCTTGGGGATTTCCGCTTCTATTTCGTCGGTTTGTGATTCATCGGTTAATGCATCTACAGCTGGCTCTTCTGAAGAAGCATCTACCACTTCAACATTCACTTTCGTCACTTTGTCTTTGTAAGTAGCAGTGAGCGTGGTTTTGCCCGGAGCTTGAGCAATGACCTTGCCTTCTTCGATACGAATCAATTCTTTTTTCTCGATTTCCCACGTGACAGATTGGGTTACATCTTCAACAACCTTATCTGCCCACATTGCCTTAACAAGTAAAGCAACAGACTCATCTACTCCCATTTGAATTTCATCTGGAAGGATCGATAACTCTACTATTTCGTTTTCTGGTTCGAATTCTATCTCGTTTTCTTGCTTTCCCTCATCTATGGATAACTTACTATCAATAGATCCTTCGCCTTCTATTTCTGTTGTACTCGTTACACCTTCTGAAGATGTATTTTCATTTGTTTGCACTGTGTTCATTTGATTATCTAGATTCGTAGATGCATATGAAAGGGGTACTACCATATTCAATAACACACTCAGCACTAGAAGCACGGACAAATATCTTTTCATGTTAATGTTCACTTTGCTCTCCTCATTGGTTAGGTTTCTACTAGTTTGACATTCGAGAACAGCGCTAAAGAAAATGGAGTATTGTTCAATATACATTCAGTAGAAAGAGTCACTATCTCAGTAAAATACTTCGAAATTTAATAAACCCAAACTAAAAAATGATAGCTATACGATCAATATTCAAATTCACCTACTCGAATATGTAACTTCGCTGTAATGTACCCTCTTACCAAATCAATTCATTAGGCCTTTTGTTACAATTGAATCTACTGTCTACCCGACTTGAGCAGCACTGACTAATGACTAGAAGCACAGAAATCACTATTGTTGTTAATCAAATACGATCCTCTTCACAATTACTACCTCACTTTCCATATTTTATTATGAGTAAACATGATATCATTACTTACTAATATACAAAATGGTAATAATGTCATATTTTCCATATTGTAAAATTAGGAATTTAGTCTATTACTTTATAAAAACAATATTCTCCATAACCTAATTTCAAATAGTCTTTGAGCGTGTAATATGAACACATGGGGCAGTATTTGAGCAAAGTGATTTGAGAAGAAACGACTTGCATTATGTAATTGATCTAGCAAAAATAAGTAGGAATTCCAAGAGGTTGACAGTGGATAATTTGGCTTTCTTGTCAGAAATTTTATTATGCCAAAGTGAAGTAGATCAGCTCCTGAAGGTCGAATGCTTCCGCAGTCGATGCGTAGTATGTTGCAAGATTTGGGCAAGGAATTCAATGCAGGATGATGTGCCTGTTAAAATGAAAGAGGCAGCAGGGCAACTCCCGGAGTATTAGGTAAAGCGGCAGATGAATTACCAGGAGCCGTCCCCTCCAAAAGATGTTATCTAAACTAGTCTGGAATAACAAAAGGGACCCCGACAGGTCCCCTTTTGTTGATATGTTGTGACATAAATATGATTGTTGGCCCCAGACAATGGACAATTAAAGCAATAGACCGATATTGGATAAACAGGAGAGACTGTCCAAGAATAAAAACCAGCTTTTCATAGCTAGCTTCTTTGTTTAGAACTAGTCATTGTATAATTCTTGCTGCTGTTCCTCTGCAATGGTCTGTAAGTCATACGCGTTAATTCGAAATAACTGATAATCGCCCATATCCGATTTTTTGGCGGCGAGCTTACTTAGAAATTTCGGTGAGCCTTCGTTTTCTTCATCGTAAACTAGCAAGATACCGTCTGAATTGGATAGCAAGAATTTGTCTTTCTCTCCAAGCTGCCAAACTCCTTGGTAAGGTGTTTGATAGACACTATTGATATAGTCGGCTTGCGTCACAATATTTCGGTAGTAATCCTGGGTCTCTTCTTTCCACTTTTCCTCTTGATTCAAAAACGGAGTAATTACCGCCAGTTTTAGATGTGGATACTCCTTTTTCAATTCCAGAACAGTTTCGGCTGCCCACATTTCTACCCCGAGTTGACCTGATATAATGACCCATTCCAATTCTTCCTCAAGGAATCTTACGAGTTCCCGCTTCAGTGCTTTCTTAATAATGGCTAACCCCGGATTCTTTTCATTGAAAATGCCAAGCTCGTGAGCCTTGTATCCTGAAACAAATAAACGTTTTAACATGTTGCCACCTCTAGTTTAAAAGAAGCTCTAGCAGAAATTAGATTTCTTTTCACTCGCTGTCTCTTCATTAGTGTTACGTCTCATATTTTTCTTATATTATCACAAATTTGAATGTCTCAGGATAAATCGGATGATTCGTTTCTTCTGCTATGGGATGGACTTTTTTAATAAATGTTTTGTAGAAAACGGAAGAAAAATCGGCTGAAGTAAGTATCAAAGCCCTGTGTTTGCTCCTTTTTTACAAACCAATTTGCAGCAACTTGGAATATGAAAACCAGCTACAAATTTGAGCATGAAAAAAACCCATAATTCAATAAGATTTACGGGTCACGAACGAAATCAAATGGCCTAACTAATTGTGTATGGCTTAACCAGCCGTGGGTTATAGGAAACACATCTGCAATTCCGTATCTATTATCAGTTTGTACAATATTGCAAATAATATACCTTACTATCAATTTACCCCTACGCTAGCATAAATGGAATTTTTATTTTGGATTAGCTTTACCCCCTTAGTTTCGAATACCGTCAGGTCCATTGCACGTATTCGGCCATGCAAAAAACCGCAGCTTCACGGTGTCGATCTTCGCCGTGAAGTTGCGGTTGTGGGGGTTTTAGTAGGTATCGGATCCTTGATAGGCAGCCCCGACCATGAACCATTCGAGAGCTTCTGAAAATTCACGAGGAAGCTCTGACACCTGTAGGAAGGTACACATCTCGCTTACGATCCGTTCTCTGTTTTGCCCGTATTGCTCTGTGAGCAGAGCGAGCTGCTCCCAATCACTGAGCTCTTTTTGAAAGGCAGCTCGATCCAATGGCCGGCCGTGCGATTCCACGAAAAGGATTGCTTCAGACTGGTATGCTTGCTTCAACACGCGCAGAAAACGGGAAGCTGTATAACTGCGCGGTCCGCCATAGACAGAGGGACCCAAGGCATCTCCCAGGAACAGCGTTTGATCCTCTTTTACGTACACATAGCACGAATCTTCCGAATGATCTCCTCCGACACGGTTCACCTGACATGTCACGCCTCCAAGGTCGATCGTGATCGATTCATCGAATAGGATATCCGGCTCGACTATTCGGATCAAGTCCCGGTTCATTCCGTACTCTTTTCTGATGTTCGCCATCGTGCTGGCATTGATGACCTTCTCCTTACAGAGCTGTTCCATGACTTCATCCGACCATTCCAGCCCCATCAGTTTGCTCAATGAATGTGCGGTTTTTGCCTGCGCGATGGTAGGTAGATCCCATGCTGACATTCCGAATGTATGATCCCAGTGCCAATGAGTCAGTATCAGCAGATCTGGAAGACGAACGCCTAGCCTTTGCAACTCCTGGCGAAACAACGCGGCATGCGCCGGTGAATTTCCAGCATCAATCAAGAGGGTTTTTCTTGCTCCCGTAATGGCTGCTAGGATGGGGCGATCCGTGTCATGACTTGCATGCATAATCAAGATATGCTCGGTAATCTGTTCGATCGTGGACATTTCCTTCTCCCCTCCCCAAATACGCCAATGTAATTTTCTCTCTCAGAATGACTCAGTAATATTTTCCATGTTATCACACAACACCTCCCCCTCGCACAAACAAAAAACGCCCGTGTTACCAGGCGTTTTTGTAGGTATTTATAGCTCATAATAACTATGATGAAAACTTTCCTTTTCGGAATAGATAGGCACTGTTGAAGTAAAGAAGGGACCCGTTTAGTCATATTATCTGCATACTTGGTGTGGAATGTGGTACAAGTACAGCCCTGAAGAGCCGCACTTTTCATAAGTTTTTCTTTCTGTTATTTGGGCCTATCAAGAAAGCTGCCTGCAAGTAGATAATTCTACAAACGGGGCAGCCCTAGGTATCAATTATTTACTTCTGTTTAATTGCTCGATTGAGTTCCAGCCTACAGGAGCGAGTCGCCCTTTTGAAAACCAGATGCATCCATTCCTAATCCAACTATCTCTCCACTTTTTGTAAACCGACTCTTTATCAGGTACATCATCGTCATCATAACCATAGTGAATTCCACAACACGGGCATATTTCGTCTGAAGGTATTCCCCTTTCATTGTATGGGGGCTCCAAAAGTTCATTATAATTGCAAACAAAGCACCAGTTCATATGAAACATCAGCTCCCTGATTGCCTACTCAATTTCATTCTACCTACTCGTTGACCTTACCTGTCAGGGCATTGATATCGTTACCATCAATTGAATAGGCAAGGACCGGTTTGGCCAACCTCTCTCCATTAATGAATGGGTAGATGTATAACAGTTCAGTGGGTTTCGCCAGCAGGGCCTTGGCTATAAGAAAAACGACTTTATATGTCCGAAAACACGAAAAATTTATACTAGATAATAATGCTGTAGACTGAAATAATAAAGAGGTAGACTGACGGCATTGCTCAACTAACGGGCAGAAGAACTGGGAGGGGTGATTCAAATTGAAAACGATCCAAAAGATGTATGAGCATTTAGATTGGGCTAACCAACGTATTTTTAAAACACTGCAAAGTATTGAAGATGAAAATCAGGAGATATGGCGTTTATTTTCCCATACCCTTCATGCTGAAAAAATATGGATAACTAGATTGCGTGGAATGGACAGTTCACAACTTCCCATATGGTCGGAGAGCGATTTAGAGAGCTGTGCAGAACTTATTAAACAAAATGAAGAGAGCTTCACAGCTTTTTTTACGAATTTGGCAAATACTGACCTAGATAAAATAATATCCTACACGAATAGTAAAGGAAGAGAGTTTACGTATTCTGTACGGGATATTTTAACTCATGTAGCATTGCATGGTCAGTATCATCGAGGACAGATTAACTCACGACTTCGAGCAGTTGGTATTGAACCAGTTAATGTTGACTTTATTACATTTGTGAGATAAATGATTTGGGGTAGCCTTGTTCAACTATCGAGAACATCGCCAGGGCACATATGATAAAAGGGCCTTTATAAGGCCCTTTTTTCGTGCTCTGAACATCCGTGTTTCTTGTCTGCTATTCAGTTACCTACTACTCTTTGTTCATCTGATGAAAGTGCGTAAACAACTGATCGCAGTCCTCACGCTTCTCGACCTTGATCATGTTCAAAACACTCTGATCCTTACCGGAAAAATAGTCGCGAAGATGCTTATCCGAAAAACCGTTCTCATGCGCATCTTCCGCAGTCGAGCAGTAATGAACGACCTTGATGCCGGACCAGATGATAGCGCCCACGCACATCGGGCAAGGCTCGCAAGTCGCGTAAATTTCGCAGCCTGTCAGATCCATCGTGCCCAGCGTCTTGCACGCTTCGCGAATGGCTACCATCTCTGCGTGCTGGGACGGGTCCATATCTGCCATCATGCGATTGCTGCATACGGCGATGATTTCGTCCCCTTTCACGACAGCCGCTCCAAAAGGTCCGCCGAGCTTGTTGTTCATGCCTTCCATCGTTTTTTCCACTGCCAGCTTCATGTAATCCATTGCCTTGCATCCTCCCTCAAGAGGCCTTTATTTTACGATGTGTGTCCCTGCTTTGTTCGTAATCGCATCCTTTAAGCTCTCCGGGTTCGTAATGATCACGCTTGACCCATTTTTCTCCAAAAAGCTCAGGCTTGCCTCAATTTTTGGCAGCATGCTGCCTTTTGCGAAGTGCTCTTCACGAACGTATTGCTTCGTTTCCTCTACCGTGATGCGCTCCAGTGCCTTTTGATTCGGCTTGCCGAAGTTAATGCATACCTGCGGAACACCTGTCGTAATGATCAGTGTCTGTGCATCGATTTGCTCTGCCAGCAAGCTGGTGGCAAAATCTTTGTCGATGACAGCATCAATCCCATCGTACGTATTTTCGCCCGTTTTCACAACCGGAATACCACCGCCGCCAACAGCGACTACCACATATCCCGCTTCGATCAATGATTTGATTGCGTCTTTTTCCACGATGTCGATTGGCTTAGGGGAAGGAACCACTCTTCTGTAGCCGCGACCGGAATCCTCGATAAATACCCAGTCCGGATGCTCTTTGCGCATCTCTTCCGCCTGCTCCAGCGCGAAGAAAGAGCCGACTGGCTTCGTTGGATTTTCGAAATTCGGATCATCCTTGCTGACTTCTACCTGTGTGATGACGCTCGCCACTTTTTTGTTGATTCCTCTTTTGGCAAATTCGTTGGTGAGTGCCTGCTGGATTTGGTAGCCGATTCCGCCCTGCGTATCCGCCACGCAATTGACCAGCGGGATCGTAGGCATCCCGGACACTTCATTGGCGATTTCACATCTTTGCAAAGCAAATCCAACCTGCGGTCCATTGCCATGAGTAACGACAACGTTGTAACCTTCTTGCACCATATCTGCTATATTTGTCGCGGTTTCACATACGGCTTCATACTGGTCTTGAATCGTGTTGCGACCATTATCCTTCACTAATGAGTTGCCGCCGATAGCAACAATAACGAGTTTTTCCACTGGGCACTTCTCCCTTTGTTAAGATACTTTTGCAGCTGTTTCACTCTGCGTGATCGTGCTTGGTTTGTTCCATTTATAGCACAGCGCATATAAAACGCCGGATATGATCAACCCGCTAAGGAATGCTGACTTGCTGATGTTTGCCAATAGTGGCACATTTGGCAAGAATGAGCCGGATAGCGTAATCAAGAAGCTGACGATCAATACGCCGCATGCCACCATATTAAAGCCGTTTTTGTATTCTCCGTTTTCACCTGGTTTTACGTAGATGCCAGCTAAATCCAGCTTTCTTTTTCTTTCAATGAAGAAGCTAACCAGCATGATCCCTGTGATAGGACCGTACATGGAGCCGATAAAGCTATAGAACATATACAGTGCTGCTGTGCCGTTTACCAGCTTCCAAGGTAAAATGAGGGTGCCCAAAACGGCTGTCCAGACCGCCGCTGATTTTACCGTAAACATTTTCGGAAGAAGCGCTGTCATTTGCAGTCCAGATGGAAGCAAATTTCCAAACACAACATAGCTCGTCGAACCTATATTCAGTGCCAGCAACAAGATAATGACGGCAACAGGATTCCCAATTTGATTAATGGCAACGACTACATTAAAGTCTGTGATGCCAAACGCGATTTGCGTTCCAACCAACAATCCTACACACGTAATTCCAAACAGGATGTAGGAGGCAATCATTCCAAGCGGCAGACCAATCATCGGAGCTTTCGGGTGTTTTGCCCGTTGCGTAAGGTCTGCAATATTTACAATCGGGCCACCCCAGTTCGATACCAAGGCACTTACACATGCGATAAATACAAGCCAATTCTCCATCGGTTTGGCAGGAGTATAGGCAAAAATCGGACCAAATCCGCCAGCAACGGTGATCGCCCAAATCGCTGCACCTACGATGAAAATATAGATGATCGGTGAAGACCATTTACTAAACAGACTGAGAATTTTCATTCCACCTAAAAACAATCCAACTGTAATCACCCATAAGATCACATAAGAAAGCATCGTCGGGAAATCTAATCCGAGAAAATCAAAGCCTGGAACCATATTCATATAGCCAGGGAAGATTTTCTCAAAAATGACATTAAAGGATTGTGCGCCAATAATTGTTTTTGTCCCAAAAAACACAACCCCAGCGATAAGCCCACGACATATAGCAGGAATGATCGAGCCTTTTACTCCAAAGGAGCTGCGCAACAGCATCGAATAGCCAATCCCGTATTTCTGTCCCGCATAGCCATTCAACACATAGCCCGCCGAGACAATCAAGGCAGCAATCATGACTGCCCACAAGACTTGCGGAACGGATAATCCGAGGACAAAGAATCCGGCTACCGTCATGTATGACATGAGATTATGCACAGCGCCCATCCACACAGTCACGTAGTTAAAGGTACCCCAATCTCGATTTTCGGAAGTCTTTGGCAAAATATCGTCCGCGTATCCATAGGACTTGAATTCTTCATATGATTCTTTTACGTTTGCCTGCCCCATGTTCATTCACCTTCCTCATTCAACCCAGCTTTCGCAACCTTCATTTGCTGCGAAAGCTGAGTCACCTAGGATGAAAAGCTATTAGCTAATCGTTTCCGTCACTGCGAGCAATGCCTTTTCAAAAGCTTCCATCGGCGGATACGTAATACCCGCACCGATCATGCCGATACCTGCGTCTTTATGCGCAATGGCTGTGTTGATAATCGGTAGGATGCCTGTTTGGATCACCTGACGAATATCGATTCCTGTTGCGACACCTTGGAAGTCCAGGAGTGGAATCGTGACGTTTGGATTTTCTGCTGTCGTAATTTCCTTCATCGTGGTGGAGAATCCGATCGCTTCTTCAACCGTTCCACCTACGAGTGCAACAATCGCTGGAGCTGCCGCCATCGCGAAGCCACCGATCCCATATGTTTCGGTGATCGCACTGTCTCCGATATCCAAACCGGAATCCTCTGGCTTGTAGCCTGCAAACATCGGTCCGATTACCTTTTGCGCTGGTCCTGTGAACCAGGTGTTGCCAGCCATACCGCTTACACGGATACCGAACTCAACGCCATTACGCGCCATCGTGGTGACAATTGTGCTGTTCTCGATTCCGTGCGCTGCGTCAAGTGCGCATTTGCACAGAGCCATCCATGTCGGGCCAGAGAAGTAATCGCTGCTTGCGACGAAGTCGAATACTTCGCGCTTCTGTTCTTTTGTGAAATCTGTCTCCAAAATGTACGGTGTCAGTGCTTGAATCAACAGGCTCGTTCCTGCGTTGTTGCGGTTGTGGCATTCATCACCCATGTGCAGCGCTTGCGCCAGCATGAGACGAAGATCGATTTCGCCAGCAATTTTCATCGCATCACGCAGCATTGGTCCCAATACATCTCGCATCCAGTTCAGACGGGCGATGACGCTTTCATCGTTGGCACCCATGCGCAAAATTTTAGCCATTTGCTCACTGAGGTTGGTGTAAGCGACGTTTCCGTACGTCTTGTTTTTCACCACATGCATGAACATCGAAGCGGATGTCACACCTGCCATGGAGCCTACGCAGTTGTGTTCGTGGCATGGAGAGAACGTGATTGCGCCGGAAGCAGCTACCTGTTCAGCTTCCTCGATGTCTTTTGCCAAGCCCTCGAATACGATTGCTCCAGTTACAGCACCTTTCATTGAGCCGCACATTTTGTCCCAAGTGATCGGCGGACCAGCGTGCAGAATCGTGGTTTTGGTCATACCTGGTACCACATTGATCGCTTGGTCGAAGCCGACGAGCATCGGCTGGGAGTTGATGATGCGCTCTACCGCCAGCTTGTTTGCCGCAGCTATTTTCTCAGCGACAGCAGCGTTTTCCAGTCTGTCGAGAGCGTTGATCAGCTCAGGCTTGCCACCGCCTGGAGGCTTCCAATCCAAATGAGATGCATTGGCATTTTGCTTGATGATATCGTCTTTGAAAAACTCGATCCCTACGTTGATCGCATGAATTTTCCCATTAAACAACTCGTTGATTTTGCTCATGATTATTCCCCTTTCGCAACAAATTCTCTAGCCAGTAGACCTGCGTTCGTGCTGCTGCTCGCAATCGTTACGCCTGCATCCATCAGCTTCTTCACTTGCTCATCGAAGTTCGGTGTATCGAGGTCGGTACCCAGCACGTAGCCCAGGATTTCCAAATGTCTGCCTTCTTTGGCAGCCCGTGCTTTTGCTTCGATGATTGCTGGCAGCATCACGCCTACTGGATCTTCGTGGGAACCAAAACCCAGGATGAAGTCCATGAGAATGACACCGACAGAAGGATCTTTTGCTTCTTCCAAAAATCTCGCGATGCGCGTGGAAGGATCGATCATCGGGTGCGGCTTGCCATTTGTAAAGTCGTCATCGCCCATGTCGAGGAAAGTGTGAGCCTTGCTCTCATGGATGTTTTTCAGCTTGTAGTCTGGTTTCTTTTGAATGTTGCTGTAAACTTCTTCAAACTTGTCCATCGCGAGGTACATTGCTTCGTCGCACAGCGTACCGCCGCAGAACAGCCCGCGAACGTATTTTTGTTCCGGTGTCAGCTTTGCCCGCACTTCTTCAATCAGCGGCCAGTTGAGAGCGCGCTTGTTAAGCTCGTCTTCGTTGGCACCAGCCAGCACAACTGCTTTGATAGCTGCTTCCTTGCTCGTCTTGGCAAAATGTCCGCCTGCTTCCAGAACCGGCGTTTCTTCTCCACCAATGAAGTACACAACCACAGGTTTTTTGCAGCTCTTCACTTGCGCCAGCACTTTTTCCTGTACACTTGGCGCTGGTGGCTTGGAAATGAGTACGATGACCTTTGTCGCCTCATCCTCTTCCAGTGCTTTGATTCCGTCTAGCATCATGATGCCGCCGACTTGCTCGGAGAGGTCGCGACCACCAGTACCGATCAGCTGCGTAATACCGCCGCCGAAGTCGTGAATACGCACACTCACCTCTTGGCTACCTGTACCAGATGCTCCTACGATCCCGATGTTGCCTTTTCTCACTGCGTTTCCGAAGCATAGTGCCACATTGCCGATAATCGCTGTACCGCAGTCAGGTCCCATCATCAACAGGCCTTTTTCATGCGCGAATTGCTTGAGGGCGATCTCCTCCTCGATGCTCACGTTGTCGCTGAACAGCATGACGTGCAGATCGTTTTCCAATGCTTTTCTCGCTTCTCTCGCCGCAAATGCACCGTTTACCGAGATGACAGCGAGGTTTGCCTCCGGAATGCTGGCTGCCGCTGAATCAATCGTGGAGTATTTGATCTCTGTTGCAGATTTGCTGCCGCCTTTTTTCTTGAACAGTTCTTCGATGGCAATGAGAGCGCTCTCGCACAGCTCGTCTGTCGCCGCCTTTACCACGATCATCAAATCACTCGTTTTCGCTGCTTCCAGCTCAGGTGTGAGCAAGCCTACGTTTTTCAATACTTCTTTGTTCATGTCGGTGCCCATCGCAATAACCGCTTGTTCGACACCTTCAATTTGATTCGCTTTTGTAGATAGAGACATCAGGGATACCGAGTCAAAATACGTGCTTTGCTTGATTACGACTTTGGTAGACATACATTACCTCCAGCTTCTAGATTTCGTTCCAAACCACATAGGATGCCAAGCAGGATATCCGTCCCCGACGACGAGCCGATCCCGATGATTTTGTCTAAAGCAGGGACAAGCTCTGCCATGGAGCCGGACACCATGCATGAAAGTAAGTCATTTAGCGACTCTCTTACTTGTCCATGGGCTGCTTTTTTCAGCGTGATCGCACTGATTTCGTTCGTTAATGCTTGGGACGAACGGACGATTTCATCGAAAAATGGGCATGACAAACAAGAGGAAATGTTTTGCATTTTGTATACACTGCACAATCCCACTAAAAAATCGTCACCTGAGGGTGTTAACCCCGGTCCCAGTCCGATAAGACTTATCGCATGCTGAGTAGCTGACTCTATGCGGTTGTTCGCCAGATCGTCGGAAAGCAGGTCTGCACGCTGGATCAGCATACGGGACATCTCTTTCTCAAACGGACTGGCAGGTTGGGAGGACATTTTCATGCCCCCCATCTTGCCGTATACGTCCACGTAGTTTTTCGTGAACGCCACATTTCTGCGCAATACATCTACGCCTTCTATGTCACAAGGATAGGAAGGAAGCTCACCTTCCCACTTTGTTGCTTGCTGAGTCCATATTCGCAAATCCGCTCCAATAACGAGCGTACTATCTTCCGTAATGACCGGAGCGTTAACGGACAGCCCCAGCTCTGAAAAGCCCTTTACATTAATGATGAGCGTGTTCGGTGCATTGTCTAGCTGATGGTTGCCAATGGTGTACAATTCCCCGTTTTCGCTGCATGTCAGATTGATCGTTCGCTCAAAAATACTGTGTACGGTCCCGCTAAAGTTTGCTCGTGCCAAACGCTCAAGGAAACCAGCATCGCCAGACAACGCCTGGATGTACATGGGACGCTTTACTTTGCTCCTGCTTCCAGCAAGATTTTTTCGATCTCGGTGTAGCCTTTTCTTCTCGCAAGCTCAAGCGGTGTTACGCCGTATTTATCTACCATCTGCACATTGCAGCCATGCTCAATCAATAGTTTGATGATCGTTTGTTGCTTCTCGCCGCCATCACCTAAGATGATCGCTTCGATGAGTGGTGTCCAACCCACAAAGTTGGTATGGTTTACGTTGATGTCAGTCGTCGTTACGAGCTCACGTACGATGTCCACATGACCTTTTTCGCAAGCTGGTGTAATCCCTACGCCACCAAAACGAGTCAACAACTCCAGGTTTGTTCCTGCCTTGATCATCATTTTGACGAGCTCCAGCTTGCCGTTGATGCAACCGAACAAGAACGGGTTGAAGCATGTCTCATCCTGCAAATCTACATCTGCACCCGCTTCTACCAAAAACGATACCGCTTCCAATTTGTCGTTCATCGCAGCAGTCAGAATCGCTGTACGCTTTTGTCTGTTTCTTGCGTTAATATCTACGCCCTGCTCCAGATGCTTTTTCAGTGCTTCGATATTCCCCTCAGCCGCTGCCTCGAGAAATGCTTGTACTACGCTTTTGTCTGTCATAGTAAGCCCTCCATGATCTCGTGATTGAACAACCCGCCAAGATTGGCTGAACGCTTGCTCTTTTAAAAAACAATTAGACAAGCACCCCGTACTTACATCATTATTTTAGACAGGATGAATGGAATCGTCATTGTGTATGGAAACTAAAAAAATTGAGGTTCACTTGTGCACATTGCACAATTACAGGAATCCCTTTGTGGCAAAGGAGTGAACAAGGTGCTGACCATCAAAGATTTGCTTACCATTCAATCCATAGATGGCATCAAAATCATCGCTGGAGAGCAAGGCATTAATAACGTCGTCTCCATCGTCAATATCATGGAGAACCCGGATGCTTTTGACTGGCTGTCTTCCAATGAATTACTACTCTCCACCGGATATATTTTCAAGGACAATCCCGAGCTGCAAAATACAATCATCAAGGAATTGGCGGAGATCAACTGCTCCGGGCTCTGCATCAAGATGCACCGCTATTTTGATCAAATCCCGCAAAACATGATTGATCATGCCAACAAGTATGGACTCCCGCTTTTGGCCCTGCCTTTTGAATACACGCTGTCTAAAGTGATTGCCATTATTAACGAGAAAGCCTCCGGGCGCTACGACTTGTTGAACCGCAAAACATTGGACATGCATAACGCACTGTTTCGCATTGCGCTGGAAGGTGGCGGACTGGATCGTATCGCTTCCGAGCTGTCTGAGACGATCAACAATCCGATCCTTATTCTGGATCAGGACTGGCATCTGCTTCATTACACGGAAATCTGGCACAATCCGATTCCGCTTGACTCCTGCCTGACCTTAAGCAAAAACAGACCTGTTTTTACCCGGGACTTCACCGAGTCCGTCCCGAAAAATATTAGCCAGATCAAAAAGTCGATCAAGCGTATCTACCATGCGAAAGATTATGAGGTTAAATGCAGGATTCTCCCCGTTGCTGTGGCTAATCACATCTACGGATACATCGTCGTCTGGCAAACCGTGTGGGAGCTTACCGAATTTGACTACATTGTGTTGGAACAAGCGTCCACCATCGTGGCGCTGGAGCGGATCAAGGCGAGAGAAATCGAGGAAGTGAAGCTGAAGATCAGACAAGACTTTTTCGATGACTTACTCACAGGTAAAATCACTTCGGCTGACTCGCTGCAAACCTTATGTGATCTGCACGGACTACAATCAAGCTACATGTATTTTTGTATGGTTATTAATATCGAGCCGGTTGAGCTGGAAAATTTGGAGGATATAATCGATCGCAAGTACGAGCTGGATCGGATCGCAAAAAAATGCGTCGATCTCGTCTATGACCATTCGAGCAAAGCTCCTGGAGAAATCACCTGCTTTTATCGTAACAATCGGATCATCATTCTCATCGGACAAAATGAGCATCGCCCTGTGGTGTCTGCAAGTGAAGCGAAGCAATTCGCCAATGAGCTGTACAGCGCTCTCGTGGATAAAATCAAGAAAACCTTGTTCTTTATTGGGGTAGGACGTCAGTATAAAAACATCGCCTCGCTTCATAAGAGCTTTTCCGAAGCCCATGAAGCGATCCGCCTGATGCAGAAGTTCAACAGCAAGGGCGATGTCTCTCATTTCGATGATTACTCCGTCTATCATTTCCTGGATTCCAACATTAAGGACATTGAACTGGAAGACTTCTTTTTAAAGCGTCTGGGGAAGCTGTACGAGCATGATCAAGAGTTCGGCACGAGCCTCATGGTGACCTTGGACAACTACTTTCTGTACAATCAAAACGTCAGTGAAGCGGCGAAAGCGATGTTCATTCACCGCAATACGTTTATTTACCGGATCGAGAAGATCAAAGAGATTTTGAACATGGATTTGAAAAACTCGGAGGAGCTGCTTCAAATCCAGCTGGCGCTCAAGATCGGCAAGCTTTTGCATAAGGAGTAAAGCTCGAAAGAGCTTGGTCGACTTGCTGTAGTGGTCGGGAGGAAGGCGTGCCACATGTTTTCCAGTCGCCTTTTTCCTCACTTTGTTCGGGCGGTCTCCTTCCAAACATGTGACACGCCTTCCCGTAAAGCTGTTTGGTTTGCTCGTTTTGAACTACTCGAAGAGTAGAAGCTTGCCGAAGATTTCGCTTAAATACAAAAAGAGCCTCTTTAACGAGGCTCTTTTTTCTTCATTACTACTTTTTAGTTATGAATATATTTTTCAAAGACTTTACCAAAGTCTTTAACGACATACTTGTATCGGATGTCTTCCAGCCAATCGAAGGTGTATTGGTTGATGGACTTGAATTGTGAAGCTACGTCTGCTTGCTGGCCTGTTACGCGGCCGAGTGTGCTTTGGGCGACGTGGAGGCTTTCTTTTGCATGCTGGAGCGCAAGTTCGTTATCGTGCATAATCGATGCGATCTTCACAAGAGCTTTGTAGAGGTCTTTCAGCTCCTCCAAATGCTTTTTGTTGACATCGATCGAATAGTGCTCATTGCCCATGGTGAACTTGATTTCTACATCCAAATCGACGGTTCCGGCTGTTTCCAGATACACGTCAGAGATCGGGTGTGTATGGTAGGAATAGCGGCGCAGCATGCGTTTTTTGCTGGTGGCACTCGTTCCATCCAGATGAACAAGCCCCAGATTGGTGAAGCAGTACTCATCGGACTTTGATTTGATCAAAAAATAAATTTTCTCATGGTCCTCGTGCATGATGTAATCATCAGCGTCCACCTTATCGTAATCCGCTGGTTTTACCACGATTCCCACATTGCTCAAACCAAGTGCGTCTGCCGCAAGCTTTCCAAACATAATGAAACAGCTCCCCTCGATATGTACGGTCTAACCTTCCCCATTACAGCCAGGTCGTCTTTTCTTCCGTTGCTATCCGACTCGTCTCAGGAGCATCTGCCTCGGGATAGCCAATGAACAGCGTACCCACAACCTTTTTATTTTCTGGCGATCCGAGGAATTGCAGCAAGCGCTCATCGCGAACCAAGCCGATTCCTCTCGTGCGCCATACCATGCCCAGTCCCAGTTCCTTCGCTGCCAGCCACATAGAGTGAATCGCGCAGCAAACCGCGTATTCGTTATCCTCTGAGGATGCTTCATCCCCTGGGATCACATCAGCAGTCGCGACAATGACGAGTGGTGTTTTTTCCAGGACGGCTAAGGAATCCTGCACGAGATTCGGCTTGGTCGGAAAACGCTCCAGCAAAAATTCCTTCGCGATTTCCTCGAACCGCAGCTTTGCTTCTCCTCTGATCACATAAAAATGCCACGGCTGACGCAAGCGGTCGTTCGGGGCTAGCACTGCGCAATCTAGCAGCGCCTGGATTTTCTCTGTTTCTACTTCTTTTGGAATATAGTTACGCACGGCTCTTCTGCTTTTGAGTGCCTCTAGTACGGACATGCTGGTTCCTCCTCGGTTGTACCATTTTCTTACGAATCCCACTCATTATATAAGAGGTTGTCATGATCGTATAGGTATCCATCAACGGGAATGAATCGCCAAATGTGCTTGGTGTTCATCTTCTTTTGCCACGTAGATGTCATATTGCTTATTGTCTTCTTCATGGGGAATCATCCCCATGTCTCCCCCTAAATGACGAAGCGCATGAGAGTGAATACGTGTCCGAAAACGAATGCCATGAGCCTCCAGTTTATATGCCACACGCACGTATTCTTGATGACCAATCGTAGTGTAAATCAAGCACTTGTACTTGGAAAAAAGAGTGAGAAAAAAGTTCATAAACCGCTCCACTCTCCTTCTTTTTTGTAGTATATTCCAATTATTGCGGACATGAGAGGGGCATTCTACTATGAATCGAAAGAAAATATTCACGGGTTCACCTTGGGAGCCTGTAGTGGGCTATTGCCGTGCAATCCGAATAGGAGACCGGATTGAAGTGGCTGGCACCACTGCTATGAAGGACGGAGAAGTCGTTGGTGTGGGAGATGCCTATGAACAAACAAGGTTTATCCTAGAGACGATTGAAAAAGCATTGCGAGAATTAGATGCTGATTTGTCTCATGTGGTCAGAACGAGGATGTTTGTAACGGATATCAGCAAGTGGGAAGAGATCGGAAAAGCACATGGGGAGTTTTTTCGCGAGATTCAGCCTGTCGCTACGATGGTTGAGGTCAAGGCATTGATTGACCCGCGTCTGCTCGTTGAAATTGAAGTGGAAGCCATTGTTTAGCATGCTGGTTAGATTGGAAGCGGACCGACGACTTTTCCTGTCGATCCGCTTTTTTCTTTTTCTACGATTGTGTGAGCTCCTCAGGGATATCAAGACCTGCCTTCTCTGCTTCTTCGAGGTGATGTTTCGCCAGAAGCTCGTCCACATATTGCGCTTCATTCTGGTAAATTCTTGCCAGTTCGATATGTGCATGCGGGTAATCTCTTTCCAAAGCAGCATGAAAATAAGTGATGGCGGCGTCGATATTTTTGGCTGTACCGTAGCCATTATAGTAAAAGATCCCCAAATTATAGGCACTGATATCGCCGCCTGCTTCGTAATCTTGGTGATAATAATGCAGCGCCTTTTCGTAGTTTCCTTTTGAATCGTGCAGATAGCCAATCCACGCAAAAACCGGCGAACCCAATAACTCCCCCTGCTCATAATGCCAGAGAGCCTTGTCCAAATCTTGCGGCACCAGTTCTCCGTCATAATAGATGGCGCCCAGATTGTTGTGAGCCAGCGCATGACCGTGTTCTGCAGCCTTGCCCATCCAGTGCATTGCCTGATCGGCATCAGGTTCCGTGCCTACCCCGTGTCGATAGCAACATCCTAATCCATTCATAGCATGGTGGTTGCCTGCCGCAGCCCCTAATTCATACCAGTAAAAAGCTTTATCAGCATCCTCGAATCCTTCTAGACTGTAATACATATGGGCAAGGTTGTTCATGGATGAGGGATAGCCCTTTTTAGCAGCCAGCGTATCGTACAGAATGGCTTTCTCATAATCACCTGCTTCATACGCTTCCATGCCCAGGTTGTACAACGTTTCTACCGGCGTGTACTGATCCACGCTGTCAACATTGGATTGCTCCCCTTTGGCATAAGCCAGCAGTCGCTTGCGAACCTCGTCATCAAAATAATAGCTGGAATAACGATCTTCTACATCCTCCAGAACGAGCGTTTTATCTGCCCTCGACAGCCCGTACTCGCTTACAAGATAAACGTCGTGACCCTTGAAGGCATAAGCAAAACCCCCGACAAATGCCTTTTTCACCACCAGATCGAATTCAAAATCACTCCATCGCTTTTCCGGTGATAAGGCAATGCTCCATAATCCATTTTTCTTCAAAGCATACGCATCCTGATGCAGCCGAAAAATATTCTCATAATCGTCTAAGGGGAATAACCATGCTGGCTGATCGGCATCTCCATGAAAAACGCCTAGCTTTCCATCTTTTTTCGCCAGCACCTGATTGCCCTGCCTTGCCTCCGTATAAACCTGCAAATCAATCAGTTCATCGTATTCGTACGGCAACAGAAGGCTCTCCTGCAGTTTGCCATAAGCGGCGTACTTCTTCCCCTTACGTAGGACGAGCAGATTCGGAAAATGGGTTTGCCGATTCAGTTTATCGAAGCCGGATGCGCCGACAGTGCCATCTTTTTTGTACAAGGTGCTATGACTTGTATCCTTGTGTGGTTTGACGAGAAGAAGCCCTTCGTCGATCTGTTCCACCGCCGCCAGAGGGAATTCCCCAACGTATTTCCAATATTCGTTAAAGATTTTCTGATTTTTCCTGCCTTTAACCGCTGTATGGTAAAATCCGTCCCCACACTTGAAAGCTTCTTCATGCTCAAAATCTATTGTTACTGAACCAGCTTCCCCCAGCACTCCCCATTTTCCGTCTTTCTTTGCCGTATAAAATCGTTGGTAATCGAGCGGTTCCAATTCTTCATAGTCGGTAGGGACAATTGTTTTGCCTTCCAGATTGATCAGACCATATCGATCGTTTCGTTTGACAATGGCACCAGCAGAGCCGTATTCAAAATCGTAGGCATCCTCCCACTCCAACGGAATGACGATTCTCCCGGATTTATGTACATAGCCATATTTGCCATCTCTAGAGACTACGGCGAGATCTTCGGAAGCAAAATCGTAAAAGGCATCGAACTGAGGGGCGAGCAATATATTTCCCTCTTCGTCTTTTAGACCAAACAAGCCAGCTTCCTCAAAAATCTCCACGTCGGAATGCTCTTCATAAGGCTGCCAGATGTGTCCCCAGCCGTATTGGCAGTCCTCATAATTGAGCAGCTCGGCAAAAGAACGAAAGCCTGGGTTCACGTCCATCAATTCGGAGTAGTTCAGCAATGAGATGTCATCGTTGTCCATTGCCTTTGTCATGATCTCGTTGTTATGGGCAATATTGGCGCGCAAAGTTTCCGCCTGCTCGTCATGAGGAATGTCATCCATATTGAATACGTCCCAGGCATCGATGTGAAAATACGGAAGCGTTCGTTTTTCCAGATAGCTGAAAAGCTGATTTCTCGCTTCTAAAAATGCTTCTTTGTTTTGGATTAACCCTTCCTGGCTCTCCAGGAAATCGTAGAATCGCTTCACATTTTCGATACCTGCCTGCGTGTCGTAATAGAGTCCGGAATTGTCCGGCTCGGTATGGTTGTTGTAATTATTTCCGGCGATTAAACCACCTTCTATGAAGAGCGGCTGCAAGAGTAGGGGAACCTCATAGCCCCATTCCACCATCATCGTGTCGTTGCCTTGTGCTTGAGAAGGTTCACTGACGTTATATACATAGACTCTATGTGACATGTCTTCTCTCCCTTTGATTTCCAATTCTACTTGATCACATTGTAAGCAAATCTAGTAGGACAAAACAATCCGACTGATGGGCTATCCAATGTAAAAAAGCTGACTAGCAAAAATCATGCTGGTCAGCCCTTCTTACTTTTTAGATTACAGGTCAATGACAGGAATAGTCCCACCCACACTAACCGGCTCGATCGCCTTGCCCGCTGAACGCACCAAAGTAAAATACTCATAGCAGCCAATGACACCAAAGTCCCCATCGATCACACCCGGATAAGCGCGATTCACGGAATACTCCTGACTTAAGTGAGCCTTCAACGCCTCTCCTTTTTGCATCCGATAGCCCGAAATATCGACCTTGCCTGTAATCGGAACCGCTGGCTTTGGACCATGATCCGGGCAATGATCGTAGTAGTGCGGGATCGAAACATAGTACAGATCAGGGTATTCTGCCGGAGTCATGCTCGCTTCCGCTTGTACGACCGCTCGCGTCGTTGCCTCGCACGTGACGATATGATCGGGATGACCCGTTACCCCGTCCGGCGGAAACGTAACGACGACATTGGGCTTCCATTCTTCTATCGCTTCCCGAATCTTACCCACCAGCTCATCCAGATCGGCATTTTGCAAGGAACCATCCGCGTACCGGAACAAGTCGAGACGACTGATTCCGAGCACTTCCGCTGCTGTCTTCAGCTCTATTTCTCGATGTTTTGCCAGCTTTTCTCGACAATCGATATCGAATGGACCGCTGCGTCCTTTGCAGCCGGAGGTAATGCACAAATAACACGTTTCATGTCCGGCGTCCTTGCACTTTGCCAACGTTCCCCCGCAGGCAAAAGACTCATCGTCCGGATGGGGAAAGACAACCATTACTTTTTTCATTACTGGCACCTCACTTGCCGCTCGATTGGCGTTCTAAATAAGCCAATCCTTTTGCTATGACACCGTAAATCGGATCGTTTTGTGCATTTTCAATGACGACCTGCGAAGCGTACTCTCTGACGCGCTCTACGACGATCTCTCGCACGCGATCATCGTTTTGCAAAACGCCTCCCTGCATGATCATCTGAAACGGCTTGACTTTCATTTGCAACGTATCTATGACAGCCCGAGCAGCATCGAAAAGCTCTTCGCCTGCGACCTGCAAAATAGCTGCTGCCACCTTATCTCCGGCAAGTGCCGCCTGGCTGACCAACGGCGACAGCTCCCCTACTTTCTCTACGGAATAATGCTCACTGTACGTCCAGTTAAACAATTCATCTACGCGTCCCAGTCCAACGTGCGGGAGGAGCTGCTCTTTCAATACGGTCGGCTCTCCACGGCCATCCGCAGCTTTTAATACAGCCATAATCGCTTGCTTGCCGATCCAGTAGCCGCTGCCCTCGTCACCGACCCGATGTCCCCAGCCTCCTGCTCGCGCCGTTTCCTGTTCATCGTTTACACCAAAGGCAATCGAGCCTGTGCCTGCAATGACCAGAATGCCGGGGTTGCCTCCGGTCGCACCGAGCAATGCCGCAAACCCGTCGTTTTCCACAATCAGCTGCTGGACACGAATACCGAGCTGGTGCAGTACCTTGCTCACCATCCGCGAGATCACCTGTCGATCATACTCCGTGTCCAGGCCAGCGATCCCGAACACCGCGCACTCGATTTCCCATTCGATTGGTCCATCCAGTGTCGGAGTGCCGCTCATAAAGGGGGCAATTGTTTGACGAGCGATCGCATCGTCTATAGCTTGGCTGATCGCTGCAACCAACTCACGAGCTGCCGCTTCCTCCCCGATCCCTTGATAATTGCATGAACCGGAGCGTCCTGCACCGATTTCATTTCTGGAGCGGTCCACCAGTACCGCCAGACACTTGGTGCCCCCTCCGTCCACTGCCAGAAGAGGTATTTGCACCACTGCCATTACCCCACACTCCATTCAGCTGTCATCTGATCTAACCCTTTCATCACATTCGCAATCTCTTGCTTTTTCTGTGCCAGCCATTCTGTTTCCTGCTTGCGAACAGCTTGGCGAACAGCGATCATGCGCTTCATTTCCTCTGGATTTGGTCCACCAGGAAGCTTGCGGATCATTACGAAATGAACGGGGTCAAGCGCCAGTCTGAGCTCTTCTGCTGTGAGCGACAGCTCTCGCCCGATTACTTCCACGGCTGCACGGTTTACCAGCTCCAAGCTGATTTGGTTTGCAGCGAGTTGCTCGCTCATTGCTTCTTTTACCACACGACTCACGATGTGATGAGATTTGCGGAACGAAAGCTGATCCGTGCGCACCAATGTATCCGCCAGCTCTGTAACGGTCGCAAAGCTGCCCTTTGCCCGCTCCAAGAGGACGTCCTTGTTCACTTCCATCGTACCCACAACACTCGCCATCAAGCGATACATCTGCTCGAGTACGCCCATGCTCCGCCACGCGTATGGCTGCATGTCATCCTCGGTATCCACGATATCGCCAAAAGGCGTATTGTGCATCATCGTAAGCACTGTTGTCGCATTTCCTGCTGCACTGGACAACAGAGAGCGCATATGTTCAAAGGAAACCGGATTTCGCTTTTGTGGCATGATGGAGCTGATCTGCACGTATGGACTCGCGACTTTTAACCCCGCGAACTCTTGTGTGCACCACAACAGCATATCTTGAACCGTACGCCCCAAATTAATGGCTGCCAATTGTACGGCTGTCGCTACTTCCCCCAAATAATCCGCGCCGCAGACTGCATCATAGGAATTTTCCACCAACTCATCAAATCCGAGCAATTCGCGCATCCGCTCCCGGCTGATTGCAAAGCCAGAAGTCGTCAAGGCCGCTGCCCCCATCGGAGAGCGATTGACAGTGTGATAGGCTTGGATCAGTCGCTTGATATCACGGCTGAGCATGTCAGTAGCTGCCATGATGTAATGCGCCATTGTCGTCGGCTGTGCCTGCTGCGTGTGTGTGTAGCCAATCATGATCGTATCCACATGCTCATTTGCAAAGAGGAGCAAATGCTCTTTCAGATAGAGGGCAGAAGCCAAGGTTACCAACAATTTTTCACGCAGCACCATGCGGTATATGGTAATCCCCATGTCGTTGCGGCTGCGAGCCAGATGCAGATTTCCTGCCACATCAGGAGCCAGTTCCAGCAAACGGCTCTCTACCTGAAAGAACAAATCTTCAAACTGCCCGGTGTAATGCGATTGGCGCAGCTCTTCCATTTCGATCCCACACAGCGCACCAGCAATTCTTTTGGCCTCATCGTCTGTGAGCAATTCTTGTTCACGAAGCATGATCAAATGTGCCTTGTTGATCGCCATCATTGGATGCAGCAGATGATGCTTCGCTTCGTTGAATGCAGGCTCCAAAACCGCCTCCACGTATGTCTTGCCAGGGAAACTGGCTCCCTCCTGTTGAAAAATCCGATCTCTGTAATTCATCTTTCTTGCATCTCCTTCCCTACCCATTCGTAAACTGCTTCTATTTTTGCGTCTGATCTTCTTTTAGGAGGGAGGCGACCGCCGAACGATCGCCTTCCCTTCTACTATGATTACTGCTGTGGGCTGATCATGTTGACAAACAATCGGATCGCACCCGGTACGAGTGACGGAATTTCGCGATACCACACGAGCGAGCTGTAGGTGTACGTTCCTTTTCCATACTTGGCAGTGAGGTACGTACCCGTAAATTCCTTCTCGCCTTCGTCTCCATTGGAGATTAGCTCTGTGTATTCCTTGCCCCACTCGGATGGATTGTAAGCGGAACGATCCTGAATCCAGTTGTCCCAATCTTCCTCCGTGATTTTGTTTGGCGAATGGAACAAGGCATGATCAGGCGCCAGTACTGTTACTTTGGAGTTTTCGTCTGTGACACGCCATTGAATCAGCGGAGCACCGATTTTGATCGGATAAGGAGCCAGCTCTGGCTTCCATTTATCCTCTGGCTTGTGGTATTGCACGACCAAATTTCCGCCGTTTTCTACGTATTTCAGTAAGCGTGCATTTGAAGGAATCAGCTCAGGTCGGAAACCATAAGCGCGAATACCCAGCACGATCGTGTCGTATTGATCCAGATCGCCAGACTCGATGTCTTTAGCCGACAGATTGGTCACATTGACTCCCAATTGGGACAAATACTGATCGATATTGTCAAAGCCACTGGATACGTAACCGACCTTCAAGCCTTCCGGCACCTTCAGATCAAATGCCTGGATGGCAAGCGTTGCAGGTTGGACAAAGTAAGTCGTGCCAATATGCGGGTAACGGATGACTTGGGCTCCGTGTCGGCTCTCTTTACCACTGCCAGACGCTACTGCTGTCACCGTATACTTATCCGGTTGGACCGAAGCATCTGCTTTCACCGTAAAGGCAACCGACTTCGTTTCTCCCTTGGCCTCAAAGGCGAGCGGTGCTGCTTGTGGCTCTACGCTCCAGCCTTTTGGTACATCGAGAGAGATCGTTGTTTTCGCTGCACCTGGATTGTAGTTTTTCACCGTAACTTTGACCGGGATTGGCTCCTCTGGCTTCTGCGTATTCAAAACCGTCGCATTTGGACTCAGCACCATAGAAAAAGATGGAAGAACTGCAATGGCATCTGCTGGTGTCACATGACTATTCGCCGTCGAGCCTGCAAAGCTGTAGCTGACATCTGCCGTAATGGCTGGAGCGGCATACGGTTGGAACAGAGCGGCATCAGAAGGAACTGTGACATCAAATGTCGTTTTCACCGTCTGATTGTAGCCGAGCGATGAGAAGCTGGTGGTCGATTGCGGCTTGGCTTGCCAGCCTTTTGGTACATTCAGCGCGAGATTGATCTTCCCGACTTTTGCTTGGCCGCCGTTGTAAGCCGTGACCGTTACTTTCGTTGTTTGGCCAGCTACCAGCTCAGTTGTCTCAGGCTTTACTTTGGTTACGAGCGAGAGCGCTTCGGCACTAGCTTTGTTCAGCTGGGATTTCTTCACTCCCAAACGATGGCGCAAGTCTGTTTTCGTGTCAGTTGGCAAGGAGGAAGCTTCGACTACTGCCGTCGTTTTTTCCACATCCGCCAGCATTTCATGCGCTTCCTTGGCTACTGAGGCAAAGCTTGGGTACGCAGCAACAACCTCTGCGGCATCCTTTTGCAGCTTTTTCAGTTCACTCGCGACTTTTCCCCCACCAGACTGGCTGGCCACTTCCTTGGCTAAATCGTCAAACGAATAGGCAATTCCCTCAAAAAAGTCTGCTTCCATGTCTTTTGTCTCTACGATGGCTTGATCGAGCTTGTAATAATTGAAGCTTGGCCCTTCGTCATAGTGACGCCCCATACCCTGGCTCTTGTGCATAAAACGGGATTCTTCGCCTAGTTGGACGTAAGAGGCACCATAAATTTCGTCATAGTCACCAACAGGTACCTTGACCGAGTAATCTTGTTCCTTTGCAGGCAGATACAGCTTCTTCACCTGCCAAGGAGCCAAGCCTTCCTTTGCATGCTGTGGAAAAACGTTTGGATCTGCGGCATCCTTGAATGCCCGTACTGTAATGACATTAATCGCGCGATGATGACCGTGAGTCGAAGGTTCGTTCAAAAATGCGGGAATCACGACATCTGGTCTCAGTGTCCGGATACGGCGGATGAGCTTTTCGTACGCTACATCCTCGCCCCATTTTTGCAGGGTTTCATCCGGGCTTTTGGAAAAGCCGAAGTCAAAAATAGGATCATCGATTTTTTCACTGAGGTTCTCCAGATGGATGTTCGTGATTTTGGAAGCTTCCTGCAATTCGCGGGTACGAATGATCCCCAGCGCATTACCTAGCTCGCTGCCTATCTCGTTCTGTCCTCCCTCGCCTCGGTTCGCAATGACACTGGATGTGTCCACCCCTTTGCCAAGCGACAAGTACGCGAGCATTGAACTGTGCTCATCGTCCGGATGTGCTCCAGTGTTCATCGCACTGGCAATCGTGGTGAGCGGCTTGATGGCTTTCCACAGGTCGACAACCCCGCGGTCTGCATGGGCGGTTTCGGGTGCTACCGGCATAATCAGACTCGTGGCCAGCACCGCAGCAGTCGTAATCGTGTACAGCTTGGCAAGTTTCCCCTTACTCAATGAACGTTCCTCCATTCCATTTTCAGATTGATGTCTATATCAATCATGGCGGTCTGTACGTTTGCATTTCATTGATGTAGCCATGGATCGACCCACGGTTGGCCCGGAGTGGATGGGGCATTACTGCTTCTGACTGATCATGTTGACGAACAAGCGAAAAGCGCCAGGGACTAGCTGTGGAATCTCGCGGAACCAGGCAAGCGAGCTGTAGGTGTACGTCCCTTTTCCATAATGCGCCGTAAGGAAAATGCCGCGGAACTCTGGTTCTCCCGGATCACTTGTCGCAATCAGCTCGGTATACTCGCTCCCCCAGCGAGAAGGATTGTAGATGGAGCGCTCCTGCACCCATCCATCCCAGTCTGCTTGGGTAATCACGTTTGGCTCCTGGAACATCGGATGGTCAGGGGCCAACATACGGACGTCTGATTGCTCATTCGTCACCCGCCAATCGATCAGCGATTCGCCGATAAAAATGGGGTATGGCGCCAAGTGCGGCTTCCATTTGTCCTCCGGCTTGTGATATTGAACGACGAGATTTCCGCCGTTTTCTACATAGTGCAAAAGACGCTGGTTGCTCTCGATTAATTCGCGGCGGAATCCGTATGCGCGAATGCCAAGGACAATCGTGTCGTAGCGGGACAAATCGCCCGATTGTATTTCGTTTGCGTCGAGATTGAGGCAATTCACCCCAACCGCGCGCAAGTATTTATCCATATTGTCAAATCCGCTGGATACGTAGCCGATCCGTTGGTTTTTCGGGATGGCCAGGTCAAAGGCTTGAACAGTCAGCGTAGCGGGTCGGATGAAATACGTGCGTCCGACATGCGGGTATTCAATGACCTGCACATCTTGCGCGATCTCTGTCACACCGTCTGTTCCCGTGACCGTAGCGCTGATCTGATATTTGCCATTCGTCACCTGCGGTGTGGTATGAACAGTAAATGCGATCGTTTTCGTCTCGCTGCGGAAAGAAAACGGAACATCGACAAAGGCTGGCTCCGCTGTCCAGCCTGCCGGGACAACGAGAGCGACCTTGGCTGTAGAGCTTCCCGGACGATACTGTTTCAGTGTTACCTTAACCGGGATCGTCTCATCCGTATGTAGCGTGTTTCGCACCACATCTGACGGTGTCAGGGTCACGGCATACGGCGGAAGCACAGCTACACGGCTATCCGGTTCCACGCGAATCGTACTGGCTGTCTCGAAGGCGAAATAGAGCACCTCGACATCGAGCACGGGCGGCTTGTAAGGATGGAACAGCTCCGTCTGTGCAGGAATCGATACCTCAAATACGGTGCACACCGTCTGATTGTAAGCAAGTCGCGGAAACGCAGTTGGCGTGAGCGGTTTCGCCGTCCATCCAGCCGGGACACGCATACGCAGCTGCACATGCTCAACCTCAAGCGAGCCGCCGTTGTAAGCCGTTACGGTAACCGTTGTCGTCTGGCCTGCCACCCACTCGCCCGTCTCTGGCTTGATTTTCACCACCAAAGACAGAGCCTCGGCACTGGCACGGTTTAGCTGCGCTTCCTTGAGTCCTAGCCGATACATCAAATCAATCTTTGTTTCTTCATCGAGTGGAGCCTTGCCTACTTCTTGTTGTGCAGTCGCAAGCAAAGCCTTCATGCGATGAACCCTTTGTGCCACCTCAGCAAAACGCGGGTAGGCATTCAAAACTTCTATAGCCGCATCGTGCATACGGTGAAGCACTTCGGCGAGTTCTTGCCCGCCTTTTGCAGCGATGCTCTGCGCCAGATCAGCAAAACTGACGGGCAGTCCGGAAAAAAAGTCACGCTCTTTTTCTGGTGCTGGGGAAACAGAAGCATCCAATCGGTAGTAATTGTAGGTCGGGCCTTCGTCGTAATGAACACCCATGCCCTGTGTCTTATGCATAAACCTCGATCGCTCACCAAGCTGAACATAAGATGAGCCGTAGATTTGGTCATATTCCCCCACGGGTACAGCGACGTGATAATCATCGTTGTCCATGATAGGCAGATACAGTTTTTTCATTTGCCACGGCAAAAGTCCAGCCTGCCTATGCTCCGGAAAGATCTGTGGATCGGCTGCTTCGTGGAAAGCTCGCTGTGTCAGTAACGTAATCGCCCGGTGATGTCCGTGTGTCGTCGGTTCATTTTCAAAGCAAGCAATGACGACATCGGGGCGCAGCTCCCTGATTTTTCGAATCAATCGCTCGTACACGACCTCTTCGCCCCATTTGCGGAAGGTTTCTTCGGCGCATTTGGAGAACCCGAAATCATGGATGGGATCATCCAGCTCTTCGCTTAAGATGCCAAGCGTCACATTGCCGAGAGATGATGCTTCTTCCAGCTCGCGCGTGCGGATAATCCCAAGCGCGGTACCTTGCTCGCAGCCGATTTCGTTTTGGCCGCCTTCCCCTCTCGTCGCGATCACACTCGTGGTATACACGCCTCTCCCTAGCGCCAAGTAAGCGAGCATAGCACTGTGCTCATCGTCTGGATGGGCACCTGTGTTCATGGCACTGGCAATGGTAGCGAGCGGCTTAATCGCTTTCCACAGATCGAGCAGTCCGTGTTCCCCCTGCATGGTGCGCGCAGATACGGGAATTGGCGGGCAGAGCAGTTTAGTCGGCTGTACCATCGGTGATTTCTTGTCCATCGATTCACTGGCATCCACGAGAAGCTCCTCCTTTTTCACGAAGGCATCCAGCTTTACACGGCAGTTCCCGCTTTATCTCCGGTCAGTTTTCTGGAGATGAACAACACGATGATGATGACCACGATTTGCAAGACACCATAGGCGCAAGCGGTGCCGAATTCATTACTGTACATGCGTTGGAATACCGCGACAGACAATGGTGTTGTCTTCGGTGTGAAAATCAAAATCGAAGCTACGAACTCCCCGATACACTGAACGAATGCCAAAAGCGTACCTGCGAGAATTCCACCCCATGCCATCGGGAACACGACACGTCTGAAGCTGTACCACCAGGAAGCACCCAGATTCCGCGCAGCCTCCTCGACAGATGGGTCCATCTGCATCAAAGTCGCATTGGTAGAGCGAAACACAAGTGGTAGATGTCGGACAAAATACGCCAACGGAATAATCCAGAATGTTCCGATCAAAACCTGTCCAAAGCTGAATGCATTCGGCTCGCTAAACGCTGCAATCAGGTTGATCGCCACAACTGTCCCAGGCAATGCCCATGGCAGCATGATCAACACATCAAGAAGCGTTTTCCCGCGAAACTTGAGGCGAACCATGGCATATGCCGCAGCTACACCGAAAATGACGATCCCGATTACCGCGATAGCAGACAACTGCAAGCTGTTGAGAATCGGACGCCATGTCTTGCTATCCGTGAACAAATCCATGTAATGCGAAAGGGTATACTCCGGAGGTAATATTTGCACCGTCCAGGTACCATCCACTGAGAAGGAGATGAGTACCAATACGAGAATTGGCAGCATCAGAATGACTGTACCGATAAAAGACAGCACAATCGTGGTGTAGCGTCCCGCTTTGCTCTTGATCTCGGTACGATGCACGCTGACCCCTTTGCTCAAATTCTGGTAGTTGCGCGCGCCTTGGTACCAACGCATGATCAAAAGAAAAGCCACGGAAACAATCGAAAGAATCGTAGACTGTGTCGCAGCCATGTCCAAATCTCCATTGGTACGAGACAGATAGATTTGCATCGTCATCGTCCGGTCAATTCCGAAAATGAGCGGTGCCGTATAAGAAGCCATCGAAATCATGAAAACCAACAGAGAAGACGCGACCATGGCTGGCGTGAGCATCGGCAAAATAATGCGCCGCCAAACGGTAAAGCGATTCGCTCCAAGACTGGCTGCCGCCTCTTCCAAGGACGGGTCGAGTCCCTTGATTGCTGCTGTTGCGGTCATGAAGAAATAGGTGTACATCGTAAACGTATGAACGACGACCACACCCCAAATTCCTTTTAACGAGAAAGGAACCTGGGCAAGCCCAAACAGCTCTTTGATGGCTCGTGGAATGATTCCGCTCTCTCCGTACAAAAAGGTAAACGAGAGAACACCAATGAGTGGAGGCAACGCCATCGGAACCAGAGCCAGCACAGAAAGTATTTTTCGTCCAGGAAAATCATAGCGTTCCAATAAAAACGCCATCGCGACGCCAACAATTCCGCACGTAATGACACTCAGAACCGATATGTAGACACTGTTCCACAACGCTTCCAGGTTGGCGGTATGCTCCAGGCTGAAGAAGCGAATGTAGTTTTTCCACGTAATTTCCTCATCGATCTTGATACTCGCAACGAACGTTTCGAACAATGGATAAATGACATAAGCCAACAATATTAAAAAGAGTGGCGATACCAGCACGTAGACGAAGGCGGGTGAAGCGGTGATGGACTTTCGTCTGGCTGCTGTCGGCGCTTGCTGCAACTCTGCTCTCAAAAGCTTCTTCCCCCTTATCCGGCAAAATAAATGCTCTCTTTCGGTATATGTAGGCCGATGGCATCGCCGCGCTGTTTAATCGGTCGTCCCAGGTTGATGGACATGCTGCGCAGGCTCTCCGTTCCTACTTCCGTGACGTAATTGACACACGCCCCTGTAAATTCAGACATGACAACAGAGCCTGTCACTACATTTTGTCCCTCATTCCCTGTACTCTCCAGAACGGATTCAGGACGAATGGACATGGTTACTTTCTCCCCGACAGACAGCTGTGCACGTGGAGAGGCATTTTTCTTGAATCCGCTGAGCATTTGTCCAGAAGCCGTGCGAACCAGCACTTCATCGCCGTCAAACCCGGTAACTGTCCCTTCCCACAGATTCGTCTCGCCGATAAAAGAAGCGACAAAACGGTTTACAGGACGATGGTAAATCTCATGCGGTGTTCCGATCTGCTGCACCTCTCCGCTCTGCATGACCATAATCCGGTCTGACATCGACATCGCTTCCGCCTGATCGTGCGTGACGTAAATCGTCGTAATCCCCAGCTCCAACTGGAGTCTTTTGATCTCAAAACGCGTCTCTTCGCGAAGCTTCGCGTCCAGATTGGACAGCGGCTCATCCAACAGCAGAATCTGCGGCTCGATGACCAGCGCCCGTGCCAGTGCTACCCGTTGCTGTTGTCCCCCGGAAAGCTGATCAATGCGGCGTTCGCCATAGCCTTCCAGACGGACCAACTTCATGATCCGATCTACGCGCTCTTTTGCATCGGTTTTGTTGACTTTCCGAACCTGCAAGCCAAACGCGATATTTTCAAAAACAGTCATGTGCGGGAACAACGCGTAGTTTTGGAATACCATCCCGGTATTGCGCTTATGGGGAGGAAGAGATGTAACCTCCTGTGATCCAAAGCGGATATGGCCTTCCGTTGGATAATAAAAACCGGCAATCATGCGCAGGGTAGTCGTTTTGCCGCAGCCACTCGGACCGAGAAAAGTAAAAAACTCTCCTGATTCGATATGAATGTGAACATCTTCGACCCCTTTTGCTTGGCCAAACCTTTTGTGAACGTGATCAAGTGTTACGCTGCTCATCGGGTTGTGTTTCCTCCTTCATCGCAAGTCATTTCAAGCTGCGTCCGTTTCCAAACAACTTCTATAAGTGACTAGACGGAAAGGACAACGCCTTCCCGCCTAGCTGCTTGGAAAAAAACTTCCTTACTTCTTGCCTTTCCCCTTGATGTTTTCATCCCAATGCTGCATCCACTCTTTTTCTTTTTCAGCCATGACAGCCCAATCGAGTTCCATTGGCTTCAGCTCGAGATTTTTCATGAAGTCTGGCAGTTCGTCCTTGCTGATGTCTGTACGAGATGGGAACTGGAAGCGCTCCTTCGCCAGTTGGGCAGCTATTTCAGGACTCATCAAGAATTCCATGAACTTTTTCGCTGCATCCAGGTTTTTCGCGCCTTTTACCAGAGCCACGCCGTCTACGAGAATCGGTGCCCCGCTCTTCGGATAAATGAAGTCATACGGATGGTTGTTCTTTTTGCTTTGGATCAGAACGTCTTGGAGGTTCCACAAGGAAATGACGCCCTCTTGACGATCCAGCTTCAGATACAGATTTGTCGGGTCTTGCGTGTACTCTTTTGTATTAGCATCGAGCTTGGTCAGCCATTCAAAACCTTTTTCAGGAGTACCCGCCCCTTGACGGAAGATCATTGCGGAATAAATGGTACGCATCGTGCCGGATGGCAGTACGTTTCGGATCACGATCTTGTCTTTGAATTTCGGATCGATCAATTCGTCCCAATCTTGCGGTGCGTCTTCTGGCTTCAGCACCTGCGAGTTGTACATGATGACCTCTGGCAAAAGCATTTCGCCGTACCAGCGATCTTGCGGATCTTTGTACAAATCTGGCACCTTGTCTGCAAAAGTCGGCTTGTAAGGCTCCAGCAGATCTTCATTGGCTGCTGTTGCTAGAGCAGATTGGGTACCGCCCCACCAGAAGTCAGCCTGTGGGTTCGCTTTCTCTGCACGAACGCGCTCCAAAATTTGTTGAGCACCCATTTCGAGTGTTTCCACTTCAATGTTCGGGTATTTTTCTTTGAATTTTGGCAGCACGATTTCAAAAATGTTTTTGTCTCGTCCGGTGTAAATCACCAGTCTTTGTGGGTCACCCGATGAATCAGCAGGTTGAGCAGCCGGTTGCGTGCCTGATTGGCCTCCGTTGTCGGCAGGCTTTGTTTCCTGTCCTCCACTGCCGCACGCAGCCACAGTCAGAGCCAAGGAGCTGACAAATACGCCCTTCATCCATGTTTTCAGCTTGCTAGTTGTCTTCTTCAAAACGAACTCCCCCTCTTGTTCTTCTCACTCTTTGTCAAGCAGTCGTGTGAAAGGAAACGCTTCCAAAACACTGTGGACAGCACCAATTAAACCAGCTCGCTCCCCCAGACTCGCTTTTTCGAGATTAGGCACCTCGGGCACCCATTCTCTCAGCCATTCGTGAATTTGCTTCACCCCTTCACCATCGACGTGGACCATCTCCCCGCTCAGGATCAATATTTCCGGGTTCAAAATACTGATGATGTTCGCCATTCCGTACGCCCAATGTCGATACACATCTGCAAGAAGCTCCTTTGCTTCTGCATTTTGTTTGGCGTGCCGGATCAGCTCTTCTATGACACTCGACCCTTCCTGAAGGTCAGAGAGAAATCCCTTAGCCTGTTCTTGGATGCCCGGAATCGAATAATGCGTCTCAAACACTCCTGACGCGCCATTCGGACGATTATGTACCGGGCCGATCATCATGAAGCCGATTTCTCCTGCTGCCTCACGACTCCCCCGATAAAACTGTCCATCCAAAATGATCCCGGCCCCAATCCCCGTTCCTACGTACATGTAGACGACGTTGGTATGGCCGACCCCTGCTCCACGAACGTACTCGCCCAGTGTCATCATATTCACGTCATTGTCGATAATGACGGGCAGTCCGAGTCGCGCTTCGATTGTCTGCTGAATCGGTGAACCCATCCACCCCGTGCTGGGTGAAAAGCTGACGGTTCCACTGCCACGCTGTGTGACCCCTTGCAAACCGACGCCCATTCCGAGCAGGCGCTCTCGCGGGATGCCGCTTTCACGCAACAAACGATCCAGTCCGGCTGCCAAATCTTCGATGACGGTTTCGCCATTCGCTGGTTGTGCCAGCCGTTTGCGATAGCGAGCCAAGAACTCACCTTTCATATCTGCTATGGCCATATCCAGTGTAGATCCTTCAAAAATCGCTCCGGCAATGGCGTAGGCCTGGTAGTTGTACTCCAACAAAATCGGCTTGCGGCCACCTTTGGAATCGCCCATTCCTACTTCTTGCAGGAGTCCTTCCTGGATCATTTCATCTACGAGGGCGGAAACACACGGACGGCTGAGCTGTGTCTGTTTGGAGATATCCGCGCGTGAAATCTGCCCGTGCAAGACGACCTGTTGCAATACTTCTTCTTTATTCAGTTTTTTCACGAGTTTGCTATTACCTGTTTTTTTGGGAGCTTGCACGCTTCATCGATCACCGCCACACAGTTAGTTAACATTACTAACAAAGATAACCAAATTATAGACACGGTCACACTCAATAGTCAAACAATTTACATTTGTCTTTCATATATTTTTTGGATTTTTAGTGTATATATCCCTTGTTAAAAAATACTAAAAATTCACTCGTCACGCTGTTGTGGTGGGGAGGAAACAGGAGAAAACGCTCAGATTCTTGTCCCACCCGCTGAGGGATTCACTGCCCGACTCCATGCAAAAAGCGAAACCGCGTCCAAAGTGGTCCATTCAGGATGTTTTTTCAGAGGTGGACGCTTAAGGGCGTGTTTCGCTTTTTGCATTCCGTCTCGGTCGGTGTACCAAAGATCTTCGCTGTTTTCTCCTGTTTCCTCTACGAGCTTTCCATGCTTAAACGGAGTTTAAAAGACTTATAAAAATGAAGAATGTCATTAGTTACGCCAGAGAAGAATATTTCCAGACGTAGCGACTTGTGGAGTCCTACCGAGCAGAGAAGGGATTTGCGGGCAAAAGAAACGCAACCGTGCCCATACGACGAAGCGGCTACCACTTTTGCGTTTCCCCGCGAATCTCTTCGGAGCGGACAGTCTCAACCCTCAGCGGGATGGAGCCTGGAGCCTAGACTGGAAAAATTCTTCTCCCACCGCAGCCACTAAAAAAAGCACATCACCCTCTATAGGGGAAATGTGCTTGGATCACTACTCTTCTTTTTCTGATAACCAGACGTCTTATATTAGTCTATGTATCCAGCGATTCCTTTTTTAATCAAGTATTCCATCTCTACATCCAGGATCTTCTCGACGGTGATCTCATCCAGCTTCACATCTGACTTACCCATGATGTAATCTACGAGATCATCAAAATCAACGTCGACATCACCTTTTGCATCTGCCTTCGCACTGTTCATGTACGCTTGCTCATGCTTGAGTACGATCATGATTTTTTGCGGGTCTACTTTTGTTTTGGTAGCTAAATGCAAAACGAGTTCGGTTTCGTTTACTTGCTTACTCATTTGTTGTCATCTCCTATTTCTCTTACCTTCTGTCATTTTACTATATTATTACCGTTCCACACAAAAACGAAAGAAATCAAAATTATATCACGCAAACACCCCTCGCTCTAGAGGTGCAAGAAGAAACTATTGTTTCCAAGAGACAATTTGCCCCTACAAGTTGGATTGTATTCCCAGTATGATCCGTTTGAAAGTATCAGCTCTTATATTTTCCAACTTGCAATTGGGAATATCATGCTTATGCAAAGTAAATAATTATCCTGACTTTATGGGCGACCACCAACATTTTAACAAAAAATATACGCTGAGCATGTTCAGGCGCATTAAAAGCAGATTCTTCCTACTCTAAGCCGAATGTCTGCTAATGCTAAGCGTATAAAACAGTTAAATGTTGGATCTACCCCTATATAAAGGAGATGATTTTGTTGGAAAATAATAACAACAGCAATAACAGCGGCTCGGGGAAACCGGATCCAAAGTCAGAGCCTTCGACAGGGTCTACGACATCTACGACACCCACTACACCCACTACACCCACGAGACCGGAGCCTGGAGGAGGGAAAATACCGATCCCCCCTGGAGGAGGTACAATACCTACACCGACTCCGTCTCCAACTCCGAAGCCTCCGACACCGCATCGATAATAATCCACAGATGAACAAAACACGCTTTTGTTCATTTGTAACCCGTTCTAAGCATGAAAGGAGCCTCTGGGGGCTCCTTTCATTATTTAATCCATATTCTTCTAACAAGCGAACTTCAAAACGTCCGTAAAATTGGCATTATAGCGGCCATTGTCTTTGTAATCGCACGGATGAACCAATCCGCATCCGAGTGGAGCGCGCATGGAAAAATTTAATTGCCGTTTCGCTCGACAATTGAAATGTAGGTTCGTCCCGTCAATCAGAAACTCCAAAATGTAAAAGAAACAATCTCTTATTTGAATAAAAAATATAATCATCCCAAATACCTTCATACCAAAAATTAGGCTGACATTCCACTTTATATACCGTTAGGTGCCCCTCAAAAAAATCTGATGTTAACCTAATAAAACCGTGTATGCAATGCTTTGGGTCAAATTTTACGGATGAATCAAATTGGTGATAAGGATACCCAATTTCAAAGAACCAATCATCACAAGTTTTCTCTAATTTTGCTTTCCAATCGTCAAGTGGTATCAATCGTACTTCACCTAGGTTTTTATCACCCTCTAGATTAAAGCTATATGTAAAAGCAGTAAGAATATCATCATGATACTCTAGTTCATTCCATTCAAATGTATATCCATGATTTGTATGGAGATTTAATAGGGCGAAAGCTTGCAGAAAACCATTTATTTGGGCTTGCTTGATTTTATCCATTCCATCCCCACCCCCATCAGATAGTATCCATACATAATGTATACCATAGTATTCCAACATATAGTGCTAGTAACAAAAGCCTAGCCGCTTTCTGTGAACCAATAAAAACGAAAAAGAAGCTGGGAAAAACGAAACCGTTTTTTCCAGCTTCTTTACTTTTGAGAAACTTCTTAGACAGCTCCTTGTCATGACTACTCTTCTCTTACCGATAACCAAACGTCTTTGACCAGCTCCATGAAGGTCTGGATCGCAGGCTCTTCTCTTCGGCGTTCCAGACAGACTAGCGATGTTTCTGCTTTCTTGGAAAAGCGGAACAGCTCGATCAGTTCGCCTGTTCGGAGCTCTTTTTCCACGAGAACCTTACTGAGCAGGGCTATGCCTGTTTGATTCAGGACTGATCGTTTGATGGTTTCTTCACTGCTGCATTTGATGACAGAGGGTGGGATGTAGTTTAATTCCAACAGGCATTGAGTAATAAATTCATCGAGATTGCACCCCTCCTGATAGGACAAAAAAGGAAAGGTCACGAGTGCGTCTGCCAGTGTTTTGTCCTTCATCAAATCAGGAGAAGCAATCAGGGTGAATTGTTCTAAGTCTACCACGCTCGAGTGGATACCCGATTGCAAGGTGGTGCCCGCAATGATCCCAATATCTGCCTCGTGGGCCTGGATTTTCTTCAACGTTTCCTGACTGGTACAAGAAATTACCTGTAGATTTACCTGTGGGTGTGTTTCCACATACGCCTTCAGAATTTGGGGCATGTATTGGATGCAATAAAATTCTGGGGCCGCAACGACAAGCGGACCTACTGGCATGTCTAAATGATTAAGTCCCTCCGTCATGTGCTGGAGAACGTAGAAAAGCTGATCCGTATGCTGCTTCACTATTTTTCCTGCCGGTGTCAAAAACGTGCGCTTGCCTACTCGATTGAGCAAAGGATGGCCCAGCTCCCGCTCCAATGCTTGAATCTGGAGTGTAATCGTAGGCTGGCTGTATCCGAGTTGCTCTGCAGCCTTCGTCAAGTTCAAATGCTCGGCAACGACCTGAAATGTCTTCAGATTGCGTAACTCCATGATTGATTATCCACTCCCTCACCGAACGACACCCATTCTTCGTGTAAGTGCGTGTTCAAAAAGTCGGCTTTTTGAACAACCTCTGTTAGAAAAAGTGTAGCCGAGAGTGGCACTATGTTCAACCGATACCCTATGCGTGCTTCCCTATAATCTCCGCCAGCTTGCGAGCATCTACATTACTGCCGCTCACAATCGTCAGCACCTTTTTCCCTGCCAGATCGGGTACCGTTCCCTGCATGAGTGCAGCGATACCTACCGCCCCTGAGCCTTCCACCATCAGATGATGCTCCTTTGCCAGCCAGCTCATGGCTTGAGCAACATGTTCTTCCTCTACAAGCAGGAAGTCATCGACGATCTGAAGAGCCAAGTCCAGGTTACCTTGGGTGATTCCCCCATGAAGACCATCTGCGAGTGAATCGCTGTATACCACCTCAGCCAAGCGCTTTTCGCGGAACGAGTAGTACCATGGCGGAGACGCATGTGTCTGAATCCCAATCACCTGCACATCCGGATTGATTGCCTTTGCTGCGAGCGCCACTCCGCAAATTAACCCTCCGCCGCCAGCAGGTACGAGAATGACGTCAAAATCCGGCTCTTCCAAAAGAGCCTCCAGCGCTGCCGTTCCTTGCCCTGCTATGATCTCATTGTCTTCAAAGGCGTGGACGAACGTGCGCCCTGTTTCTTTTGCCAGCTCATAGGCATGGCTTTCTGCGTCATCATAGCTGTCTCCATACACGACCAACTCCGCACCGTAGCGCTTGATGCCCGCTTTTTTGGTCTCGGGAGCTGTTTTTGGCACGACGATCAGGGCCGACGCACCTTTTAACGAAGCCGCATACGCGACACCTTGTGCATGATTTCCTGCTGAAGCGGTAATAACGCCCCGAGACAGCTCCTCTTCCGTCAAAGATGCGATTTTGTTAAGCGCACCGCGCGCCTTGAATGATCCTGTTTTCTGATGGCATTCCAGCTTCATCCATACATCAACATCTGCGATGGCAGACAGCGCTGGTGATGAAATCAACGGGGTATGGATAACCTGCCCCTTGAGATTCTTGTGGGCTTTTACAATATCGAGAAAGGATACGGACAACGACATAGATTACGCCTCCTTGTTAAAATCTTTTTACTACTTGAATCAATAGCTCGACAGCCGTTGGGATAACATCCTCATCAATGTCAAAACGCGGATGATGGTGGGGATAGCTGCTCTTTTCTCCACGCATTCCGATAAAAATAAAACTGCCAGGCTTGCGCTCCAAATAGTAAGAAAAGTCCTCACCACCCATGACCGGCTCCACATAAGCAAGACTGCTCTCGCCAAATTGATCGGTTACGACATCAGCAACGAATCGACTCATCCGCTCATCGTTAACAACAGGTGGGGTCCCCCAATCTACCATGACTTCGGCATCTGCGCCCCATGCCGAACACAATGTCTCAATCGTCTGCTTCAGCTCGCCAGCCAAGAGTTGCCTCGTCTTTTCTGACTGTGCCCGCAGTGTTCCATATAAAACGGCCTGATTCGGGATGATGTTATAGGTAGAGCCAGCTTCCATCCGACAGATGGAAATCACCGCAGGTTCAATCGGATTGACGCTACGCGCCACGATTCCTTGTACCGCGTTAATCACCTGGCTCGCCACATAGATCGGATCGACTGTTTCGTGCGGCATCGAGCCGTGTCCTCCACGTCCGGTTATGACGATGCGCAGGTCATCAGCAGACGCCATCATCGCACCCATACTGATTCCGATCTTTCCTTTCTCAAGAGGCTGCCATAGATGCAGCCCAAAGACAGCGTCCACATCATCAATCGTACCTTGACGGACGATAGCTTGCGCTCCACTAGGGAGCATTTCTTCTGAGGATTGAAATAGAAAAAGCACATTTGGTGCTACGTCTGCGCGGTTTTCCGAAAGCCATTTGGCTGCTGCTAGCAAAATGGCCGTATGTCCATCGTGACCGCATACATGAGCGACACCTTCATTTTTCGAGAGATACGGCTTCTCTCCCTCTTCAACGATTGGTAGTGCATCCATATCCGCCCTTAACGCAATGGTTTTCTTTCCATCCGTCCCCCGCAAAATGCCGACCACATTCGGCGGCTCACATGGGATCAGTTCAATTTTCCATTCCTGTAAATACTTCCGAACATAGGCCGCTGTCTGATACTCCTGACCAGACAGCTCTGGATATTGATGCAAGTATCGCCGTTCACCGATGGCCCATTGTGCAAGAGTTGGTGTGCAAAGTGCCATTCATGATCTCCTCCCGTCAATATGGTCCATAACCAATCAAATGCGCGACGACGACAGCGACTGTCGCAATCCCGTATTGCATCAGAATCAGCGGCATAATCCATTTCATCCAGTGCAACCACGGGATACCAGCCAAAGCCAAACCAGCCATGAAATAGCCGGAGGTCGGAATAAAAATATTGGATATGCCATCTCCGAACTGATAGGCAAGAACCGCGGTTTGACGCGTAACGCCAACTAATTCTGCCAAAGGCGCCATGATCGGCATAGTCAAAGCAGCCATTCCACTGCCGGACGGAACAATAAAGCTGATCACGGTTTGGAGGACGAGCATGCCAAACGCTGTAAGTGCACTAGGCAATTGATTCAAGACACCAGCAGAATAGTAAAGAATCGTATCTAGTATGTGACCGTCATTAAGCACCACAACAACTGCTCGTGCAACTCCAATGACCAAGGCCCCGGCTATCAGGCCAGCAGCACCTTTCATGAAGTTGTCTACCATTTCGTTGATGCCGAGTCTTCCCACGATTCCGATGATGATGCCCAGCAACAGAAAGATTCCGGATAGTTCGGTGAGATACCAGCCATATTGAATGACACCAAAGACCAACACGACAAAGTTGAGAACAAAGCAAGCCAAGATTCCTTTATGTCTGGCCGTCAACTTCAAATCTTCACGCAAGAGCTCCGCCGTGTTTTTCCCTTCAAATAATCCGAAGAAGCCCTGCGAACGGTCTTGTTTGACTTTCGACGCATACCGCAGGACGAATGCAGTCGATACGAAATACATCACGACAAAAACAGCAATTCGATAACCCATTCCCGAAAAAGTGGGCAGCTCTGCGATGCCTTGGGCAACCCCCACCGTAAACGGATTCATTAGTGCAGATGTAAAACCGACCGACGCTCCTACCAGTACAATGGCAGCACCAGTCATTGCATCAAAACCAAGAGCAATCGCCAGCGGAATCATGATCGCGATGTAGGGTAACGTTTCTTCAGCCATTCCCATGAGCGAGCCGCCTGCCGCAAAAAACAGCATCATGATGGGAATCAGCCACTTCTCTTGATTCCTGAGTAGGCGCGATAGTGTGACTATGAGAGCCTCAATCGCGCCAGTAGCCGTTAAAATACCGAATATTCCGCCAATTATCAATACAAAAAAGATAATGCCTGAGGCTTCCACCAAACCGGTATGCACGCTGTTTACCAGCCCGAGCGGTTTGACTGGAGATGATTCAATCCACTGAAACGACTGTGGATCAATGACACTCCTGCCGTTTACCTCGACTCGTCCGTAATCTCCAGCAGGCAAAATATACGTCAGGATCACCGCAATCGCAATCACGGCAAAAAGTAACGCGAACACATTGACTTCCCACAGTTTTTTCTGCTTTTTCGGCTGCAAATCTACATTAGGCTGACTCATGATATCCCCCCAGTTCGGTATCGTGATCAGAAATGCCAAAATGTAAAAATACTAGGATAAGAGTGTCTCTTTTCTTCCACCGAAGAGACACTCCTACTCCCACTTTATCCCTTATTTGTGTGACTCCAAAAACTCCGATACTTTTGATAGACCCACTTGAAGCACTTCCGTCGAGCAGGCGTACCCAATTCGTAACCACCCTTCCATGTCGAAGCAACTGCCTGGTGTCAAAAACGCCCCTGTCGTTTTAAACAGGTCAATGCAAAATGCTTCCGAAGGGATATCCAGCTCGTACTTGAGCATTGCGGTTGTTCCTGCCTGCGGCTTGACGTAAGAGACTAACGGCTCCTTCGCCACCCACTCATCGAGAATTTGCAGATTGTCCCGCACGATCTTCAGGTTGCGCTCCATGATCTTGTCGCGGTTTTTCAGTGCATGGACAGCCAGCATGTCATCCAGCATCCCGCAGCTGATGGTCGTGTAATCGCGGTGCTGGAAGCAACTCTTGATCACATCCTGAGGCGCTGCAATCCATCCCAGACGCAAGCCCGCCAATGAAAACACTTTGGACATGCTGCTTGTCGCAATCCCTTTTTCGTACAAGTCGACGATAGATGGCACCACAACCTCCGGGTCTTGGTGCAAATTGCGATACACCTCGTCACACAGCAGGTAAGCATCAACGGAGCGGGCAATCTCTACGATTTCTCGCAGCAACCCTTCCCCCATCAAAGCTCCGGATGGATTGTTCGGATTGTTGATACAGATCAGCTTGGTCTTGTCTGTAACGAGCGAACGCAGTTCACCCGGATCAGGAAGAAAATCATTTTCCGGCAAAAGTCTGAGCAGCTTGACCTGCGCTCCGAACGACTCCGGTACTGAATAAATTTGCTGATACGTCGGATGAACGGTAATTACTTCGTCACCAGGCGCAACGAGCGAGAACAAGGTAAGAAAATTCGCTCCGATCGCCCCGTTCATCGCCAAAATGTTCTCCGGCTTCATCGTTTGATACATACTCGCGACGAGGCTACGGAATTCCGGCGAACCCTCGATATGACCGTACGTCAGCTTCTTCTGGGCCATCTCGCGGAAAAAATCTTCCGGCTCATCGGAAAGGCGAATCAACTCTTCTACCGTCAGCGAATCAACGCATGTTTCGGCAATATTGTAAACAGCCTCCATCTCGTAGGCGTTCATCCATTCTTCGACTTTAAAAGGTGCAATTCTCATCGTCGTTCCTCTCCTTATACTCTCCTTTTACTCTTACAGATCAACTATCGTACCTACACCGCGGTTATCCGCCACTTTTAAAATGTGTGCAGCTGTCAGTAAATCTTGGAACGCGATCCCTGTGCTGTCAAAAATCGTGATTTCTTCTACATGTTGTCGTCCTTGGGCATGACCGGGGATGACATTGCCGATCTCTGCTGCGATATCGCTTTCTGTTATCAGACCCTTTTTTACAGCTACCTTCGTCTCTCCCACGCGTACAGCCTGCCTTACATCATCAACGAAGACGCGCGCTTTTGCAAAAAGCCGTTCATCGATTTCCTGTTTTCCTTCCATATCTGCCCCTATGCAGGTAATATGCGTCCCAGGCTTTACCCAGTTCTCTTGGATCATCGGTTCACGTGAAGAGGTTGCGGTGATGATAATATCTGCTTGTCTAGTCGCTTCTTCGAGGTTGTCCACTGCAATAAACTGCACGTCACAACGGCTGGCATAACACTCGTGTTCTTCTCCTGCATATTTGGAGACGAATCTGGTCAAGAGGTTTTCTTTGATTTTGGCGGCAAAGCTTTGCGCCTTTTCTGGTGATCGCGGATTGCAGATGTACACCCGCTTGATCTGCTTCATCGTCATCAGTGTCGCCATGATTTGAAAAGGAGCCTGATGCCCCGTCCCTACTATCAGCAGGTTCTCCGATTCGGGACGTGCCAAATACTTTGCACCGATTCCACCGGCAGCTCCCGTACGCATGCAAGTAATGTGCTCTCCACTCAAAATCCCCTGCGGTACGCCAGTTTGGCTGTCCAATACCATCACCGTTCCAACTAATTGTGGCAGGCCTTTCTTGTCATTGTCACCGAACCACGAGACGAGCTTGAGTCCAAATATGTCGGCTTGCGGCAAATGACCGGATTTGATATCCATGTCGGCTCTACCCTCTACGAACTCATGAAAAATGAGCGGAAACAACGTCGCCTGCTGACTCGATTTCATTTGATAGGCTTGCTCGACCACTTCAATCACTCTGGCCATATCCAGCACATCTTCCGTGGTTTCCTGATTTATGACGCGAAATGGAAACATGTCTATCTCCCCTCCCCACTGTTTCTTTCACACTAACACAGTTTTTCAGGGCGAAAAAATTGAAAGATCCAATGGTTAATATTAAAAAAAGCAAACCCTCCACCAACAGATGCTGGAATGGAGGGTTTGCTTATGCTCCGCCGATTCTTGCCGAAATCGTCGTAGCTTGGCGTTTCACTTTTTCGATGAGTAGGGGCAATCGATCTTCTGTCACCCGAAAGCACGGGGCGTTGATCGAGAGCGCTCCGACGAGTTGATTTCCGTAGCCGATGATCGGAGCAGCAACAGCCATGGTGCCTTCCGTCTTCTCCTCGTAGCTGATCGCATAGCCACTTTTCTTGGCTTCGCTCAGCTGCTCCAAAAATGGCGGCTGCTTGTCTGACGCAAGCTGGGCTGAAACGACTCTTGTAATCGCATCCTGCTTTAAATACGCGAGAATGATTTTGCTAGGGGCGCCGATTGTGAGAGGTATCCGCTCCCCCAAGTTCTCGTCTATGCGTATTTTCAGTGGACTTTCTACTTTTTCGATCGGCATCGAGTCCGCCCCCGCCATTACGTTGAGGAAGATACTCTCCTCGACTTCATTCGCCAGCTCCTCCATGAAAGGTCTCGCTACAGCCCGCAGGTTCAGCTTTTCATGCAGGATAAAACCGATTTCCATCCATGTATATCCCGGCTTGTAATGCTTGGTGACTGGGTCCTGCTCAACCAATCCGAACTGGATCATGGATTCGAGAAAACGGTGGAGCGTACTGATTGGTAGACCCGTTGCGCTCGCCAGCTCCGAAATCGGCCAAGCATGTTTTTCGTCTGAAATCAGTACCCGAATAATTTTCATCGCCCGTTCGACTGATTGAACCATCCTTCTTTCTTCCTCCATGACAAAAAGTTACGCTGCCACGCTACTATTGTCTTTCGTTTGTTTTTTGGGGGCTTTTCCTGTAGCCAGCCGTGCTTCCAGCTTGTTAACAAAATACGAGAAGATCATGATCAGAACGAGATAGTACAAACCGACAACCATGTACGTCTCTAGCTGCTTGTAGTTGGAAGCTGCTTCACCGAGACCGGTTCCCCATAAATCCTGCATCCCTACATAGGCGACCAACGATGAATCCTTCAACCCGATAATAAATTGATTGCCAAGCGATGGGATCGCCCGACGGAACGCCTGCGGCAAAATGATTCTACGCATCGCCAACGGGTACGACATCCCGAGTGACCTGGACGCTTCCATTTGCCCGCGGTCGATGGACTGGATGGAGCCTCGGAAGATTTCCGCAATATACGCACCGTTATGAACTGCCAGCGCGATGGCCCCTGCCCAAAACTGCGACAGTGTGACCATATTCGCCAAGCCGAAGTACAGAATACAAATTTGTACGATCAGTGGCGTTCCTCGAATGACGGTAATGTAGGTGTGTGCGATGTAGTTCAATACTTTGGAATCGGATATCCGGAAAAAGGCGATGACAAGACCTACCACACAACCGAGCACCAGCGCAACCGCCGTCAACTGAACCGTGAGCCATGTCGCTTTTAGAAAAAGGGGATAACTGGATAGAAAAATATCAATAATCACGTTCAATCCTCCTCACATGAAGCGTTAAAAAGGGGGGCGTCCATCACGGACACCCCGTTGCCCACTCACTGTTTTTGCAAGATATTGCGGCCAAACCATTTTTGGCTGATTTTTTCATAAGTACCGTCTTTGACGATCTCGTCCAACGCCTTGTTGATCCGCTCCACTGCCTCTTGGTCACCCAAGCGCACAGCAATCGCTTGCTCGTCAAAGCTGAGCGGTTCGCCTACATCAATCACTTTTCCGCCGCCTTCTTTAATGAATCGCAAGCCAACTACCTGGTCCGTAATAACCGCATCGAGACGTCCTGTCGGCAAGTCGAGTAAAGCGGTAATATCGCTATCATATTGAGTGATTTTGTCTTCATCGGTTAGCTTTTTCGCCCAATCCAAGTAGTTGGATGCTTTCACTACGCCGATCTTTTTGCCTTTCAAATCCTCTTTGCTCTTGATTGTTGTATTGCCCTCTTGCACGAAAATTTGCGAACCGGAACGGTAGTATGGATTGGTGAACAGAACGGCTTTTTGACGTTCTGGTGTGACAGTCAAGCTCCCAATGACAGCGTCGTATTTTTTCGCGTCCAGACCAGGGATGATCGTTTCGAATGGATTGGTGATCGGCATTGCGTTCATGCCCATTTTTTCTGCCAGCGCTTGTCCGATCTCTACATCAAAGCCAGTCAGTTGCCCATTTTCCTTGAAGCTAAACGGCTTGTACACGCCACTCATGGCGTACGTAAAATCTTTCTTTCCACCGTCTCCAGAAGCTTGTCCACCTGCTGCCGGTGCACTTTCCTGTGATCCACAAGCAGAGAGCAACAACGAGCCCACTAGAACAGTAGACAACAAAATTCCGGACCATTTTGCACGTTTTTTCATTGGTGATTCCCCCTGTATTCATCTGTATATTTAGCGGATTTTAACGGATGCTGCCTAAAAACTGCTTGGTACGATCATGCTGCGGATTTTCAAAAAATTCACTCGGTGGTCCCTGCTCCAGGATTTGCCCATCGTGCATGAACACCGCCCGATCTGCTACTTCACGAGCGAAGCCCATTTCATGCGTCACGACGATCATCGTCATTCCTTCTTTGGCGAGCTGCTTCATAACCTGTAGCACTTCACCAACGAGCTCGGGATCGAGTGCGGAGGTAGGCTCATCAAAAAGCATGATTTTCGGTTTCATTGCCAGTGCCCGGGCGATGGCAACCCGCTGCTTTTGTCCACCGGAGAGCATATCCGGGTAGACATCGGCTTTATCCTGCATATTCACTTTTTTCAGGAGCTCGTACGCTAATTGTTTGGCTTCTGCTGCATTCATCCCTTTGACGTGAACAGGTGCCTCGATCAAGTTTTCCAAAACGGTCTTGTGCGGAAACAGATTGAAGTGCTGAAAAACCATGCCGACCTCTGCGCGGAATTGATTCAGATTCGTCTTGTGTGGATCAATCTGCTGACCACCGATTCGAATCTCTCCGCTGTCATGAAATTCCAGAAAATTCAAACATCGAAGTAAAGTACTTTTGCCTGAACCACTCGCTCCAAGCAAGACGACAACTTCCTTTTCTTCCACCGTGAGCGTAACGCCCTTCAACACGGTTAACGGGCCAAAAGATTTGACAAGCTGCTTAACCTCAATCATCCTGCTATCCCCCATTTATCTCCCGGATGAATTGCGTATTCCTTTTTCCGAATATCGGAAATGATTTCTGATTTAAATTATAATTATATATTTTCTGATATTCAAGAAAAATATGTTTTATTGAATAAATATTCATGACAGGAATATGGAATAGTTTTCCTCCTTGCGAGGAATGAATAAACGGGAGTGTTTTATACATCAAGGAGGACCCTGATGAAAGTAGCAACGTACTTCTATGTAGGACTCATCATCATTTTTCTGCTCTCCGCCTGTTCGCTGCCAGGTCCACAAGCAGCACCACCACCACAGCAAGCGGCTCCATCTGACCCTGAGCCGGAAGTGAAAAGACCGGCAACCGATGAGATCAAAGGTCGAACCATAAACAATCAGTTCTCCGTGCCGATCCCGATCACCGAGACATTTACGTTTACCCTTCCTCCCTCTTGGACAGGAAATTACATCGTGGAGGAGTTCTCATCGACGACGAAGCGTCCCCCTCGCCAACAGCCACTGGAGGGCAAGCTGGATGTGCCGACGAAATACGAAGCGCATTTTATGTTCGCTCCCAATCAGCGAAAGGAGAAGCAATCCTCACTCCTCACCATTTTTGTCATGACGGTACCGCATTGGAATCATCTGTCCAAAATGGAAGGACCGCCGCTGGGTGAAGTACTGGCACAAACACATGGGCTCGTCTACGCTGTCTCCTTGCCCCAGTCCAATCCGTATGACCCCGCAACTCCAGACGGCAAGCTGTATGGGCAAATGGTTATGTCTTTGGAGCAGGTCAAAGCTGCGTTTTCTGTGCAATAAAGAAAAAAGTGGTTGGGCAGCACGATGTCTGCTCAACCACTTTTTCGTGTAAAGACAAATTTTAATGCAGCACAATGTCAAACTATTTTAAACATAAGTAATTTGTAAGGAATGCGTAAGAAAAAAGAGATTTTCATTCTGTATGATAAAAAAACAACGCGGTGTGAAAGGAGGAACAGATATGACTTATATATGAAAAACAAACCATTTAACAAGAGTGTTTCAAGGAAAAGAACAAGCAATCACCTATACAATATAAATAGAGGAGAGAAATGCCTTATGAAAAAACGTAGTGAAATTACATTTGCAAGTCTGGCCCTTTTAATAGCTGGAAGTTCCCTGTTATACATAACGCCAACCTCAATTGTAAAAGCAGAGCCCACTCAAAATGTATCTGGTTCGTTACAAACAAGCACTCAACGAGATCGTAATACCGTCAAGCAAGCAATGCGGGATATATTGCAACTTGGAAACCCGGGGATACTCGCTAAAACTTATGAGGATGGAAAAACATGGGGTTACGCCGCTGGGGTATCGAATCTGAGCACTAAGAAACCAATGGAAACAGATTTTCGCTTTCGCATTGGCAGCGTGACGAAGACGTTCACCGCAACAGTTGTACTTCAATTAGCTGGAGAGAATCGCCTGAATCTAGACGACTCCATCGAAAAATGGTTGCCTGGTGTCATTCAAGGAAACGGATATGATGGTAACCAGATTACTATCCGGCAGATATTGAACCATACAAGTGGTATCGCTGAGTACTTAAGATCAAAAGATGCTGATATGATGAATGCCAAAAAATCATATACCGCTGAAGAATTAGTAAAGATTGGGCTTTCTCTGCCTCCAGACTTTGCCCCAGGAAAGGGCTGGTCATATTCAGACACAGGATACGTATTACTGGGTATCCTTATTGAAAAAATAACCGGAAACAGCTATGCGGAAGAGATTGAAAATCGGATTATTGAACCGCTTGAATTGTCGAATACATTCCTACCTGGCAATTCGAGCGTTATTCCAGGCACCAACCATGCCCGTGGATATTTCCATCCAGACGGTGCAAGTGAGCTAAAAGACGTTACTTATTATAACCCAAGTATAGCTAGCTCGGCTGGGGATATGATTTCTACTGCCAACGACTTAAATAAATTCTTCTCTTACTTACTCAGTGGCAAATTACTGAAGGAACAGCAATTAAAAGAAATGCTTACTACAGTTCCTACAGGAAGTGCTGAAATCAGCGGATATGGTCTTGGAATCTATGAAACTAAGCTTCCAAACGGTGTTTCGATATGGGGACATACAGGTAGCATTCCAGGGTTTATTACTCTTGTTGGGGGTACACTTGGAGGCAAGCATATGTTAACCGTCAATTTGAACAATTTGGGTAAAGCTAACTTTAAAAATATGTTACTTGCAGAATTTAGCAAGTAGGCAAAAAGGAAAAAATACGCTATTCTTTCTGAATAATCATAGGAAAGAATGGCGTATTTGTACGTCTATTTCTGTTTTGCTCTCCCCAAAAAAGATGGGCAACCTGGATCACGAACGTAACTGCTCCCTGACTGCCATCAATGCAAAACCGAGCAAGTTTTCTCCCCGCCACTTTTCGGGTTGTTCTGCATGCGGATGATCGTGGGCCATCCCGATCCCCCATATCCGATCATAAGGACTCGCTTCGACAATAATACGGTCACCTGTGTCCAAGAGGTATGCTTTCAAATCGGCATGCTGGCTGAATTTTAATAGGTTTGCCTGGCGTACAATCGCCGTCTTGTTCGCATTCCACACAGCCTCGTCAAAGGAATGAACCTTTCGTCCCAATTCCTTCGCTTGTTTGGGATGGTTCTTCCTGAGTATTTCATCACGGATGGCAAGATCACCGAACAATTCAGCCTTTTTCGCCATCATATAATGCTCAGCGGTCAAATACGTGATGCCGTCCTCTACAAAAGCAGCCGGATACCATTGGCTGAAGCATGATTTGTCGATAGTGCCTGATTCCTTCTGTGTATGTCCCCAAAAGAACAAGTATTTCACTCTGGTCTTTTGCGATTCTTTGAGTAAGCTTTGGACGTCATGTATGTTCTCCATCGTTGTATCCCCATCTTTCTTTTATAGACAATCCCATGTATACGAAACCTTTGAAAAATCCAGCCGAAGCAAATCCTCCCTGCGAATGAAGAAGTTGCCCACTCCGCTATCTCCCCACGAGACATAGTAATCGTAGTTGTCGCCCTCCATATCCAGTTGAAGGAGCAGCTCCCAACCCTTCTGATTCACATTTTCTTGGGTAAAGTACGGATATCCACCGATCCGTGACCCGCTTGCATCGGCGAGGTCCCAATATTTCGAGTAGGCCACTTCATCCTCGTCGGTAGGTAGCTGAAAATTCATCGCCTGTGGATCTCGATGAGGGACGTACTGCGACTCTAGTTTTCCTGTCAGTTTGTATGGCCCACCTAGTACCGGACTGTACACGTCAAGGTCCTCTGGTTGAAAGGGGTCTATTTCCTGTGTGTCAATGACCTCTTCAAAATGAAGCACTTGAAAGGATTGGTCCATCAACCCGAACGTATCATCCGCCTTGACAAAAAAACTGCTCAATCCACTAGCGGGGTAGCCATCGAGTCGTGGCATTTGCGCCCAGTTGATTTGTGCGATAAACAAGTAGTCATTCCGATCTTCATCCTGTGGGTATGGCATTTGTGGCGGCAGCCAAGGCTTTCCGCCTACCTTGCTATCCGTTAAGGTAGC